>JAJTIE010000007.1 GCA_021300195.1 Bacteroidota bacterium
AGCTTCAGCACGGCCATAAAGGCGCTCTGTGGCACCTCTACCGAGCCAATCTGGCGCATGCGCTTTTTGCCCTTCTTCTGCTTTTCCAGCAGCTTGCGCTTGCGGCTGATGTCGCCACCGTAGCACTTGGCGGTTACGTCCTTGCGCAGGGCACGCACCGTCTCGCGGGCTATAACCCGGGTGCCAATGCTGGCCTGTATGGCTATCTCAAACTGCTGGCGTGGGATCAGTTCCTTCAGCTTGGCACACAGTTTTTTGCCATAGTCGTAGGCCTTGTCTCGGTGGATGATGGCACTCAGGGCATCCACTCGGTCGCCGTTCAGCATAATGTCCAGCTTCACCAGGTGGCTGGTTTGGTAGTCGCCCAGCTCATAGTCCAGGCTGGCGTAGCCCTTGCTTATGCTCTTCAGTCGGTCGTAAAAGTCGAACACCACCTCGGCCAGCGGCATGTTGAAGATCAGCTCCACCCGCTCCTGCGTCAGGTAGTTCTGGTTTACAAACTCGCCTCGCTTATCCATACACAGGCTCATGATGCCGCCTATAAACTCGGAGCTGGTGATGATCTGGGCGCGGATGTAGGGCTCTTCCAGGTAGTTGGTGCGTCCGGGGTCGGGCAGCTCGCTTGGGTTGTCTACCCGCATCACGCTGCCATCGGTCAGGTAGGCCTTGTAGCTTACGTTGGGCACGGTGGTGATCACCGTAATGTTGAACTCGCGCTCCAGCCGCTCCTGCACAATCTCCATGTGCAGCATGCCCAGGAAGCCCACCCGGAAGCCGAAGCCCAGGGCAGCCGAGGTTTCGGGCTCAAAGGTGAGGCTGGCATCGTTCAGCTGCAGTTTTTCCAGGCTGGTGCGCAGGTCTTCAAACTCCTCGGTGTCTACCGGGTACACGCCTGCAAACACCATGGGCTTCACCTCCTTGAAGCCCGCAATGGCCCCATCGGCCGGGTGCTCGGCGCTGGTAATGGTGTCGCCCACCTTTACGTCCTTCACCTCCTTTATGCCGGTTATCAGGTAGCCCACGTCGCCCGTACCCACTACCTGGCGGGGTTCCTTTTTCAGCCGCAGTACGCCTATCTCATCGGCATTGTAGGTGCTGGCAGTTTGCATAAACTTCAGGGCCTGGCCCTTAGTCATCTGGCCATCCATTACCCGGAAGTACGTGATTGTACCCCGAAAGGAGTTGAACACACTATCAAAGATCAGTGCTTTCAGCGGCCCCTCGGGGTTTCCGGCAGGGGGGGGGATCAGGGTAACAATAGAAGCCAGGATTTCCTCTATCCCTTTGCCTTCCTTGGCCGATGCCAGGATCACATCTTCGGGCTTGCAGCCTATCAGCTCCACGATTTCATCCCGCACCTCCTCTACCATAGCTCCGGGCAGGTCTATCTTGTTCAGGATGGGAATGATCTCCAGGTTGTTCTCTATGGCCAGGTACAGGTTCGCTATCGTCTGGGCCTGTATGCCCTGTGCCGCATCTACAATGAGCAGGGCCCCCTCGCAGGCCGCAATGGCCCGGCTCACCTCGTAGCTGAAGTCTACGTGGCCCGGGGTATCTATCAGGTTCAGCACATAGGTGTCTCCCTCGTACTGGTAGTTCATCTGGATGGCGTGGCTCTTGATGGTGATGCCTTTTTCGCGCTCCAGGTCCATGTCGTCCAGCACCTGGTTCATCATCTCCCGCTTGCTTATCGTTTGGGTATGCTCCAGCAGGCGGTCTGCCAGGGTGCTCTTCCCGTGGTCGATGTGGGCAATGATGCAGAAGTTTCGGATAAAGGATTGTGCCGGCATAGGGCGCAAAGATACAGCCCTTGGGCGAATTATAGCGCACCCTGCGGGCTTGGCAATAAAAGGGGGGGTATTTCATGTAATAGGGTGCTGTGCGTGCCCGTTTGGCAAACTTGGCAAGGGCCGGGATTGTTGTAAATTGCAGCGTGAGCCGATATGGAAAAGTATGATTTGGTAGTAATCGGTGCGGGGCCGGCAGGGTATGCTGCCACCATGCGTGCCCTGGACCTGGATGCCGATGCCCGCGTGCTGCTGGTAGAGCGGGGAAAAATAGGCGGTGCTGGCGTGTGGAATGGGGCCCTTAGCTCCAAAACCATGTGGGAGCTGAGCAAGGACATCACCAAGCTGGGAATTCGCGATCGCGGCTACCGCGTCAATGATTTTGCCCTTTCGTACAAGGATATTGTACACTGCATAAACGAGGCCGTGGAAGAGCGCACCGGCCACCTGGTGCACCAGCTGCGGCTGCTGGAGCAGCAGGTGTCCAAGCGGTTCAGGCTGGTGCAGGGCTTTGCCCGCCTACAGGATGCGCATCAGGTACACATCCAGCTGGCCGATGGAACCCAGGAGGTGGTTCAGGCCGCCCACATCATCCTGGCCATGGGCAGCCGCCCCCGCTACCTGCCCGGTATACCCATAGACGAGAAGACGATTGTAACCAGCGATGGGATACACGGCTGGGACGACTTTCCGGAGAGCATGGTTATCCTGGGTGCGGGTGTGGTAGGCTGCGAGTACGCCACCATTTTTGCCAACTTTGGCCGCACCTGCGTGCATATCATCAACAAGGGCGAGCAGTTGATCCCCTTTGAAGATGAGGACATTATGCACGTGGTGGCCCAAAACCTGGAGGAGCGCGGGGTGGTGATCCACCGGAACTCGCAGCTACAGGAGATGAAGGTGGTAGACGGTAAGGTGCAGTATACCCTAAGCCTGGCCGACGGCACCACCCTGACCAATACGGTAGAAAAGGCGCTGATCTCGGTAGGCCGCGTAACCAACCTGGAGGGCATGGGCCTGCGCGAGATAGGCCTGGATATAGATGCGCGTGGCAACTTTGTGATAGAAGATACCCAAACCAATCTGCCAAACATCTACGCCATAGGCGACCTGACCGCCGAAATACAGCTAGTAAACGTGGCCGAGATGGAAGGGCGCCATGCCAGCGAGCGCATCTTTGGCCGCCAGCGCGTGGCACTTAGCTACGACAACATAAGCACCATTATGTTCCTTAGCCCCGAGGTGGCCGGTGTGGGCATAAACGAAAAGCAGGCACGCCAGATGGGCATTCCCTACCGCATTGCCAGCTACAGCTATGGCTATATACCCCGGGCCATAGCCATGCGGAATAGCAACGGGTTCTTCAAGCTCATTGTTACCGACGACGACGAAATGCGCCTGCTGGGTATGCGTGCCGTGGGTGCCCAGGCCAGCAGTACCATCGAGGCGGCGGCCCTGCTTATTGCTATGAAGAGAGGGATAGACGAACTGGCCAACCTGATCCACCCACACCCCTCCATTACCGAGGGGATACAGGAGTGCGCACGCATGCTGAAGGGGAATAGCATTGTAAAGCCCCACCTGTTTGCCGCCAACATACGCTGTAGCCGCTATGTAAATGGGCAGTGTATAGACATCATACCCAAGGTAGCTACCCCCTGAAAGTGAGAGCCAGCTTGGCCCCTTGCGCTGAGCTCAACTTGGCAGGGCGGATATCCTTCGGGTAAATTGGGACGACAAAGAGGAAACAATGATACAGCTAACTGCCTACAAAGCCACAGATGCCTATACCCATTCGGTAGAAACCGTTGCCGAACTGCTGACCCAGCTCCCCACCAGCGAGTACAATACCTGGATACACCTGGAGGCAAACCCCACACAGGTAGATGCGGAGCTACTGGTTGCCCACTTTGGCATGGATATTTCGGTAGCGCGCCTGCTGGCCGGCGATCAGCAGGTATACGATGACGACGAGTGTAACGTCAGCGTTATCTGCAAGTTTGATGCCCAATGCCTCAACCCCGATACCGATCAGCATGAACCTACGCTGTTCACTTTTTTGATTGTCAGGGGGGCCCTGATCACGTCTCAGTCTGGCGGCCCCGACTGGTTTGCCCACAGCCGCCAGATGATTCTGAAACAAAAAGGCCGCATGCGAGAAAAGGGCACGGACTACCTGGCCTACCGCCTGCTGAAGGACGGATTCATTGAGCGATATCTGAATCACTTTCAGCAATACCATGAGCAGCTGGAGCAGGTGGGCGACGTAATTTTTGAGGGGCGGGCCAAGGGGGTGCAGGATCGGCTACAGGCCATTCGGGACGAGGTAAAGCTATTCCCCGAGGTAGTGGCCAACCTGGAGAACGTGCTGGAAGCACTGGATGGGGAAGAAAGCGGGGTAATAGACCACAAGGCAGTGCGGCAAATACAGCGCTTCAGTAGCCGTAGGCTTAGAGACCTGAAGGAAACCATCCACCTTACCCAAGCCCAGCTGGGCGACCTGTACCACCTGTACAGAAACCAGCTGAACGAAAGCATAAATCTGGTAATGAAGCGCCTGACAGCCCTCAGTACCGTATTTCTCCCCCTTACTTTTCTTACCAGCTTTTACGGCATGAACTTCCGCTACATGCCCGAGCTAGAAGCTGCCTGGGCCTATCCGGCCACTATTTTAGCCCTACTGCTCATTGGGCTGGGTAGCCTGTGGTACCTGCGCAGGAACGATATGTTTTGACCACAAGATGCCTACGCCTACCTTTTCGTTTATCGTACCGGTGTACAACCGACCCGAGGAAGTGCAGGAGCTGCTGCAAAGCCTGGCCGAGCAAACCGACACGGACTTTGAGCTGATACTGGTGGAAGATGGCAGTACCCGCCCCTGCCGCCAGGTGGCCGACGCCTACGCCCACCAGCTACAGATACACTACTACGCCAAGGAAAATACCGGGGCTGGCCCCAGCCGAAATTACGGGATTGAGCGGGCCAGTGGCACCTATCTGCTGTTTGTAGACTCAGACTGCATCCTTCCCCCCCACTACATTGCCCACACCCGGGCTGCCCTGGCTGCACAGCCCCTGGACTACTGGGGGGGCCCAGACCGTGCCCACCCGCACTTCAGCCCCCTGCAGCGGGCCATCAGCTTTAGCATGACCAGCTGGCTAACCACCGGGGGCATACGCGGCACCCGGCAGAACAAGGTGTTCAACCCCCGCACCTTCAACATGGGGGTGCGGGCCGAGCTGATGCGCAGGTTGGGCGGCTTTTCGCCCTTCTGGCCGGGCGAAGACCTGGAGCTGGCCATACGCGCCCGGGCACAGGGTATATATACGGCCCTGGTGCCGGCTGCCTGGGTGTACCACAAGCGCCGCAGCACCCTTCATTCTTTCTTTCGCCAGGTACGTAGCTTTGGCCGCATGCGCATCCATGTGTACCACCGCCAGCGTACGGGCCTGAAGCCCATGCACTTTCTGCCCGCCCTGTATCTGCTGGGCACCCTGTCTATGCCCATCTGGGTGGGGCTGGGGCTGCTAACCGGCCAGGCATGGCTAGCCCTGGTGCCCCCGGCCCTGTGGCTGGGCTACAACCTGCTGCTGCTGCTGGGGGCCGGGCTAAAAAACGGGCTGCGCGTGGCGCTACTCAGCTTCCTCAGCACCCAGGTCATGTTTTTTGGCTACGGATCGGGCCTGCTCTGGGGCCTGTGGCAGCGCTATGTGCGGGGTCGCCCCCTGGCGTAGGGGTTGGGAGGGTACAGGTAGCTGCCCCCCAGCGACAAGTGGCCTCGAATAAGCAAATCCACCTACCGCTTACCGGAACTTGTGCTAGATTCATCCCGCACATGCTGAGAAATTCCGGTTTCTGGCGTGCCTACCGGATCTTGCTTATTCTTTTCCCTATGTCCACACCTCTAGACTATCTACCGGCCCCGGATTCTCCTCATTACCCCCTGGCCCAAAGGGCGCTAAAGGGGGATGCCGATGCCCAGTATGAACTGGGAGTCCTGGCTAGGACCACCGGCCTAGTATCGCTCGAGGTTGCCGCGTATTGGTACCGGAAAGCAGCGGAGCAGGGACATACAGACGCACAGGTAAACTTGGCAGACATCTATGAACACGGTATTGGGGTAGCAAAAGACCTCAAAGAGGCCTTTCACTGGTACCAACGCGCTGCAGAGCAGGGTAGTTTACATGCTCAGAACCATATGGGTGTACTATACGAACAGGGGAACGAGCTAACGCAAGACTATGCACAGGCGGCACACTGGTACGAACGCGCTGCAGAGCAGGGTAGTTTACATGCCCAGTATAACCTGGGCCTACTATACGAACAGGGGAAAGGGGTGCCGCAAGACTATACACAGGCGGCACACTGGTATCAGACAGCCCTCTCTTGTGGGCCACCGTGGACTATGTTTAAAGGTCTAATTGGCACGGTCAGTTATAGACTGGGGCTATTGTATGAACAGGGCCTTGGGGTAGAGCAAGATGCAAGCCGGGCCCGGGAGCTGTATCTTCAGGCGGCCGAAAGGGGGGCGATTGATGAGGCCATCGAAAGGCTTCGTCCCTTTTTGAAGCCACCCAAGGCCCTTTTTCGGCAAGCCCAGGGGGGCGACCCCAAGGCCCAGTACAAGCTGGCCAAGTGGTATTATAATGGGGCCGTGTATGATTACGAAAAGGCCGCACATTGGTGTCGGCAGGCGGCTGATCAAGATCACAAGAATGCCCAGCACTGGCTGGGGGCGCTCTATGCCCTGGGCCATGGGATAGAACAGGACCCGGCCCAGGCAACGTACTGGTATCAGCGGGCTAGTGACGCTAGTGACCAGGGTGACCCTGAGGCCCTGGTGAACTTGGCCATTCAGGCTTTTCTGGCTGAGGATTTTCCAAAGGCCGTCCAGTGGTATCGGCTGGCAGCCGAAAAGGGTCATGTAGAAGCGCAGTATATTCTGGGAAATATCTATTCAGCCTCTGATGGCGACGAGATAGTAGAGCCAGACTACCCCCAGGCCGTCAACTGGTACCTGCAGGCAGCTGAACAGGGCCACCCAGATGCCCCCTATGCGTTAGGTAAACTATACGAAGAGGGGAAGGGGGTAGCTAAAGACGAGGCACAAGCCATCCATTGGTACCGCCAGGCAACGGATAATTATAGGGCGATAGAACGACTTCGCCAGCTAGGCGTGTAAGCCCCCGCTTCGGCTCTTGCTGCGAGCCTAAAGAAGCGTAGATATTCACCGAGACCCAGGTGTGGTTTAGCGGGTTGATACATATGCACTACTAGCCTTCATATCTTTCATTTTGGGTTGATGTTTTTGGATTTTGAGAGCTGAATTTTCGAACCGTTTCAGCTGGCCTCAGTCCATTGTTTAGATATCCTCTGTGGAGGCGTTCCTGGTTGTGGTGTTCTAGCCACTGGTCCGGGCGTGGCTGTGTGGGTTTCACTGTCGGTGTGGCGGTTCTGAATGAGATGGGGATGCCCCCCCTTTTGCAGGCCCATGCAGCAGGAAAGCGCGTACCGCGTATCGCCTACCATTTTGGTATCGGCAGCTTCTTTTTCTGCTCCTCCAGCGCCTTTTTGGCTTTTTCCTCTGCGGCCTTCTTCTCGGCTGCAGCCTTGGCTTCCAGCTCCTTGCGCTGCTGCTCCATCCGGGCTTCGGCAGCTTTCCGCTCGGCCTCGGCCTTGGCTTCCAGTGCTTTGCGCTCTTCCTGTAGCCGCTGCTCTGCCTCGGCCTTAGTCTGGTCTATCTTTTCCTGGCCCTTGTCCTTCAGGTCCTGCAGCTTCTCGTCGGCTTTGGCCTTCAGGTCGCTCTTGGCATCGCCGGTGCCGGTGCCCGGTGCCCCACCCACTTTCTTGATCGTGGGCTTATCGTAGGTGCCCCCCACATTCATTGTGGCGGCTATGCGGTCTGGGGCTGCCAGCTGCTGGCCTGTAAACTGGCTCAGGGCAGTGGCCGCAGCCTTTCCGGCCTCACCGGTGGGTAGGTCCAGCTTCACCAGGTAGTCCAGGCTGCCATCCAGGCCATTGCTACCCCCTATGTTCATGCGGGTATTGCCCCGCTTCACGTCAAATGGCTGCACGTACAGGCGCCCACCCTTGATCTCAAAGTCGAAACGCGTACCGCCCAGATCCAGCTGGTCAAAATTGGCCAGCTGGGTTACCGCGCTCAGTTTTTTCAGGGCGGGTATATTCTTGGCCGTGCCCTCGGTTATGGCTACAAAGCCCTTGCCATACACCGTTTCGTATACGGGGTTGAGTTCCCGGTCTAGCTGCCCCTTCAGTACAAAGTTTGTGCCAAAGCGGCCATCTACCTGCCTGGCCACAGGGGCCAGCTTTTGCACCAGGCCCAGGTTGTTGTAGGCCTCCTGCATGCCCAGGCCCTGAATGCGGAAGTCGAGATCGAAGGCCGGATTCTGGCCGGTCTTGGCTGCGTACAGGCCCGACAGGGCAAAATCTCCCTGCAGGAGCTTGAACGTATTCTGGCGCAGATACAGCGTCTGGTCGCGCAGCTCCAGATTACCCACAAAGTTTGTGAGCTCCATTTTGTCGTACAGAATCTTGTCGATCTGGCTGCGGAAGACAAAGGCCACATTGGCCGGCAGGGGTTCGGCCACGGTGGCCTCCTCTGCTTGCTGGGGTTGCTCGCCGGGTGCATCCTCACTCATCCACTCATTGGCATCCAGGTAGGCGCTTTTCAGCTCCAGGTTCCCCTTCAGCACATCCCCCTTTATCAGGTAGCCCAGGTAGTTTTCTACCCGGCCCTTCAGGTTCAGGTCCGACTTTCCGATCTTGCCCTCATAGCGGTTGAGCGCCAGGTAGGCGGGTTGCACCTCCAGCTCGGCCTGGCGGATGCTGAGGCCCTGGGGCAGGTCTGTGCTCTTGTAGTACAGGTCTTTTATCGCAATACGCCCGCTGGCCTTCGAGCTGTAGGGGTTGGACTGTAGCTGGCTATACTGCCCCTCGGTATCCACATCCAGCTGTACCGTGCCGGCCATTTCGGTACCCTCCATGGGGTAGATGCGGCCCAGCTTTTTCAGGTCCAGGGTACCAGCCAGCTTCAGCCGGAAGCTAGGGTCGTCAAAGTTTTTGACAAAAGCCGCCGCCGATATGGGCTGCTTGTCTATTTCGGCATGGAAGTGGGGCATCTTCAGCTCCATAGCCTGCAGGGTGCCTTCGGTATTGGTTAGCTCTGCGTGGAAGTTCAGGTTTTCGATCGCGGCAGGAAAGTCGTTGCTCTTCAGGTAGCCATACTTCATGTCTGCTACCACCTGCATGTTTGGCAGCTTTTCCTCCTCTACCCTACCCTTCACCCGGGCATCCAGTGCCAGCTCTCCCGCCAGGCTCAGCCCCTCTATGGGGTAGAAGGTGGCCAGGGTTTTCAGGTTCAGGCGGGCTTTCAGGCCGGCCTCGTAGTAGGCATTGGTCAGGCCCTTCATCAGCAGATGGGCATCCAGGGGGTTACCTGCCAGGTTGGCGTGCAGCCTGCGTACCTGTATCTGCATCTGCTCCAGGTCGGCACCTGGGCTGTTCACCTCAGCATCCACCTGTATATCCGTCACCTTGGCGGGCAGGTCGGGGTAGTGGAAGCTGCCGTTCTTTACTTGCATCTTTACGTTGAAGGCCGGGTACTGCGTGTCATTATACACCCCCCGTGCGTAGCCCGAGAAGGCCAGGCTTCCATCGGCCTCCAGTTTGTCAAAGTCTTGGGTATACATGGCCGGTACCAGGCTCAGCAGCTGCTTGAACCCGGTGTGGGTGGTGGCAAACTTCAGGTCCATCCGTATGTCATCCGTGGGCATCTCCACCAGCCCGCTTAGGGTCAGGCCCAGTTCATTCAGTTCTATCTCGTTTTCCTTCAGGGTATAGCGGCTCTTGGCATTGTCAACTTCCAGGGCCATCTTGGCCCCCACCCGTATGTGGTTCAGGTAGGGCACCCCGTCATAGTCTACCAGGGCATCGGCTATGCTTAGCTCATTCTCCACATCGTATAGGTCTCCATGTATCCGCACCCCGGTCTCCAGGTCTAGCTGGCGCAGGTGGGTGTACACCGGCATGGTAGGGTCGTCGTAGATGATGTCGGCATCCTGTAGCTCAAAGCTGCGTATGTTCAGCCGCAGGGGTTCCGCATCCGGCTCGGGCTTGCTGCTATCAGGCAGGGCTATGTCATAGTTAGCCCGTCCGTCTGCCAGGATCACCACTTTTATCCGGGGAGCCACCAGGCGTACCTTTATTATCTCGGGTACGTCCTCAAAAAAGAGGTTGAACAAGCTAACTGCCGCCTGCAAATCCTGGGTAGCCAGCAGGGTATCGCTGGCAAATACGCCTTTGCCCCGGATGCTCAGGTCTTCCAGCCGGATGCTCACATGCGGAAAATGGCTGAAGAGACTCAGGCTCATATCCCCATAGTTCAGCTCGGCTACCTCCTTGTTCAAATTATTATTGATCTCCCGTTTTACCGCCTCGTGAATCCGATCCTTAAATAAAATGGGAATCAGGATAGCTGCGAGCAGAAAAAGTGCAACCAGGGAGCCCGCGCTTAGCAGGATGATACGCAAGATGCGCTGGAAGGGAATCTTTGTTTTGGCGGCCATGGTATGAGGAGGGCTAGGAGGTGCAAAATTTAGGTATTTTCGGGGCAAAATAAAGCCTGATCGGCACGCGATGGACAAAAAAACAATAGCGGTAAAGCACCATACGGACTATGGCCAGGCCCTACCTGCGTTCGGGCGCCTGCTGCGCATACTGGACGAGCTGCGCGAGCACTGCCCCTGGGACCGAGAGCAGACCCTGGAGAGCATCCGGCACCTGAGCATAGAGGAGGTGTATGAGCTGAGCGATGCCATCCTGAACCAGGACTACGACGAGCTGGCGGGCGAGCTAGGCGACGTGCTGCTGCACGTGGTGTTTTATGCGCGGATAGCAGACGAGCAGGGTCGGTTTGACATAGGCCAGGTACTACACCGCATCTGCGAGAAGCTGATCCGCCGCCACCCGCACATCTACGCCGATGTGGAAGCTGCCAGCAGCGATGCCGTAAAGGCAAACTGGGAGCAGATAAAGCAGCAGGAGGGCAAGGGCAAGGCCCGGGGCGTACTGGCCGGGGTGCCCAGCGGCCTGCCTGCCCTGGTAAAGGCCCACCGGATGCAGGAAAAGGCCCGGGGCGTAGGCTTTGACTGGCCGAGCAAGGAGGGCGTGTGGGAGAAGGTGGAAGAAGAGCTGGGCGAATTCAGAGCAGCTGAGCAGCAGGGAGAACGAGCGCAGATGGAAGCCGAGTTTGGCGACCTGCTGTTTTCGCTGATCAACTATGCGCGTTTTGTGGGCATAAATGCAGAGGACGCGCTAGAACGAACAAACCGGAAATTCAAGCAGCGCTTTCAGCAGATGGAAGCCCAGGCGGAGCTGGCGCAGCGGAGCCTGAAAGAATACAGCCTGGCCGAGCTGGAGGCCCTGTGGCAGGCCGCCAAGCAGACCGAAGGAGCCTGATCGGCTGGCTCACATCTTGCAAGTTTTGCAAGCCCGTATCGTACCGATGGGGCGGCTTGCGCACAAAAGTGGCGGATGCTACTGGCCACCCGCAGGCCGGGCCCAATCGGGCTTGCGCTTTTCGCGAAAAGCGGCCAGGCCCTCCTTTGCCTCATCGGTTTGTAGCAGGGTGTTCAGCTGCTGCTTTAGCCAGGCATGCTCCTGCTCGGCGGGTATGTGCTGCAGGCCCTGCCAGGCAGCCAGGCCGGCGCGTATGGCGCCCGGGCTGTTCTCCTTCAGTTCAGCTATAAGCCCTGCAATGCGGGCATCCAGTTCGGCCTCGTCGGCACACAGCTCGGTAATGAGGCCCAGCTGCAGGGCCTGGCTGGCAGATAGTACCTGGCCGCGCATGCACAGGTCTAGCAGCGTGCGCTGGGGCAGCAGGGGGCGCAGGCTAGCCATCACCTGCATGGGCCATATACCCCGCTTCACCTCGGTAAGAGAAAAGGTAGCGGCCGGGGTAACATACACCTGGGTGCAGCCGCTCACCAGCAGGAATGCCCCCGCCATCATGGGGGCATGGATGCGGGCTATACAGGGCTTGTGCAGTCCCTTCAGCTGCTCGCCCAGCAGCACCTCCTGGCCTGTGTCGGGTACAGTGCTGTCATTCGGCTCTTCGGGCAGGCCGGCAAACACCCGTAGGTCGGCCCCGGCGCAGTATACATCGCCCCGCGCCTGTAGTACCACCATCCATACATCAGCAGCATAATGCGCATAAGACAGCATATAGGCGATCTCGCGCATCAGGGTGGGGCCCATGGCATTCTTCTTCTCTGGCCGGTTCAGGGTCAGGGTTAGCACATGGTCCTGCTGCTCATACAGCAGGTGTGCAAAGGTGTGCTGCTCCGGGGGGCTTAGCTGCGCTTGGGTGTAGTGCATGGTTCCTGGGTTTTCAGGCGGGGCTACTGGGGCTGTCGGCTCATCTGGTTCAGGTCATTCTTCAGCACCCGCATAGCCTGCAGCAGGCTATTTTCTTCCCAGGCCCGCATGCGGTCGTATACCGCCTGTGCAAAGTCGGGGCCCGTGGCTTGCTCGGGCAGCCGGGCCTGCACGTCCTGGTACAGCCGGCTCACGTCCAGGCGGGCGCGGGCCAGCAGTGTCCAGCCTGCTTCGCTAATGTACAGCTGCTGTACCTGGTTGTGCTCATACTCCTGCTCCAGCTCGTTCAGCAGCTGCTCGCACAGGGCCCGGCCACCCAGCTGTGGCTGCAGGCGCGTGTGCCGCACCAGGCTATTTACCGGGTTAATGCGCTCCAGGTATAGCACGGCCCGCTCATAGGCGGCCAGGCGCAGGGGCAGGATCTTGGTGTAGGCATGCAGGCGGAGTTCGCCCGTCTGTCGGCGGTATTCCTGCTTCAGCTGCTGCCGGAAAATGCCGAGGCCAGCCAGGATAACCAGGGCTGCCGGTACGCTGTAGGCCAGCACTTGCGCCAGTAGTTCTATGGGGTCCATGCGGCTAAGTTAACACAGTTGTGCGGATACCGGGAATTTGGAACCATAGAGACCCACCGGTTATTTTTAGGGGATGTATCAGCACCCAAACAAGGCAGTGATTTTTGAGGACTGGGGGCGGATAGACTATGCCGATGCCTGGAACAGGCAGAAGGACTATCTCCATCGCACAGCCGAGCTGAAAATGGCGGCGCGCAGGGCGGATCGCGAGCCGGTTACGCCCAACTACCTGGTGTTCTGCGAGCACCCACCCGTGTACACCCTGGGCAAGAGTGGAGATGCGGGGCACCTGCTGGTGCCGCGTGCCGAGCTGGAGCAGCGGGGCGTACAGTTCTACCAGGTAGAGCGGGGGGGAGACATTACCTACCACGGGCCCGGCCAGCTGGTGGGCTACCTCATCCTGGATCTGGAGAACTTTATGACAGACCTGGATCGCTTTCTGCGCAGCATCGAGCAGGCCATTATAGACGTACTGGCCACCTATGGGCTAAGGGCAGACCGCTACCCGGGCTATACGGGCGTGTGGCTGGCCCCCCACACACCTGCCGAGCGTAAGATTGCCGCCATCGGCATCAAGTGCAGCCGCTGGGTAAGCATGCATGGTTTCGCCTTCAATGTGCATACAGACCTCAGCTACTTCAGCCACATTGTACCCTGCGGCATAGCGGGCAAGGCTGTGGCCAGCCTGGACCGCGAGCTGGCTGCACCCCCCACCCTAGCCCAAGTGAAAGAGCGGATGCGCACCGCACTGGCAGCCGTATTCGAATGGGAGTATGTGGAAAATTTTCAGCATTTATCCACAAAAAACATGGGCAAAAGCCACTGAGGCTGAAAGCATTCTGAACAGCTCATTTTGAACAGAAACCCTGGCTAAAAGGGAAGCCTCCAGGCACGATACCCGGATATCTCCCCACTTTACCAGGGTGTCTGGCTCTCAGCTATACTTTGCGTTACAAGGGCCTCGCTCACCTCTATATCATAGTCGCACTGGCCTATAGCCCTCAGCAGGCTAAACCGAAAGCTACCCGAGCGGTTTTTCTTATCCAGGCGCATCAGCTGTAGCACAGCCGGCACAGCCTGTGCAGGCAGCCGGGTGGGATAGCCCAGCCCGGTCAAGACGTGTGCAATCTCTTGTACAGCCGCCATAGGCAGGCCGGTTTTCAGGGCCGCCAGGCGTGCCTCCAGCAGCATGCCCAGGGCCACGGCTTCGCCATGCAGCAGGGGCTCGTCTGTAGCCAGGTAGTAGCTCTCGATGGCGTGGCCTAGGGTGTGGCCGAAATTCAGAATCTTGCGCAGGCCTTTTTCTGTGGGGTCCTGCTGCACTACCTGGGCCTTCAGGCTTACACTGTGGGTTACCACCTCGGCCAGTGCCACTGGCCCGGTGGGCAGGCCTGCCTTGCAGTGGTCCCAGTAGGCAGCATCGGCTATCAGGCCGTGCTTCAGCACCTCGGCATAGCCGCTCAGCAGCTGGCGGGGGGGGAGTGTGGCCAGAAAACCGGGCCAGATCACCACCTGCTCGGGCTGATAAAAGGTGCCGATCAGGTTTTTTCCTCCCTCAAAGTCGATGCCCGTCTTTCCACCCACGCTGGCATCTACCTGGCTTAGCAGCGTGGTGGGGCACAGCACTACCGGTAGCCCGCGCATGTAGGTACTGGCCACAAAGGCTGCCATGTCTGTGGTAACGCCGCCGCCTACCGCCAGTACCAGGCCGGCACGGTCGGCCCCCACGGCCAGCAGGTGCTGCCACATGTGTGTGGCTGTTTGCAGGGTCTTGTGCTGCTCTCCACTAGGCACCACAAAGCGAGACTGCACCTGCAGCTGTGCCAGCAGGCTGCTGTGGCAGCGCGCAGCCTCTGCATCCACAAACAGGTGTACCGCCCTACCAGACAGCAGGGGCTGTAGGGTGGCCAGAAAATCGTGGGCGATACACACACCGGAGGGCCAAAAATTCGCTTGCATCTTCGACTGGGAAAATGCAAAATTACGCATCAAATAAGCAGGCTGAAAACCCACTACAGGCCACCCTTGTTCTATACACAATCTCCATGCCCTCCAGCCACCCGAATTCGACCTCGCCTGAGCCGCAGAGCCGTGTCTCGTTTAGCAACACACGCGAGGCTTTTACCTACAAATCCACCCAGGAGCTGCAACGGGCAGCCCTACTGTTCCGCAGCATAGGCTGGCCTGTGCTGGCCCGGATTGGGCCACGTGTGCTCAATACGGCGCTGGGCCTTAGGCTACCCATACGGGGCCTGGTGCGCCGCTTCTTCTTCGATCAGTTTTGCGGGGGATACAACCTGCCGGAGGCACAGGCCACCGCGCAGAAGCTGTATGCCTATGGGGTACGGTGTACCCTGGACTACGCCGTAGAAGCCCTGAAAAGCACAAAAGGGTATGAGCAAACCAAGGAAGAAATTCTGAAAGCCATCCGGCATGCCAAAGATCATCCCGAGATAGCCTTTGTGGCCATCAAGCTTACCGGGCTGGGCAACCTGCATGCGCTGGCAGCGGCGCAGCCGGGGCTGCGGACGGTACCCGATGGACGGGATATGGACCAACTGGTGCAGCGACTGGAGGCAATATGCCAGTATGCACGCGATGCCGACCAGCCAATCATGATAGATGCAGAAGAGAGCTGGATACAAGACCAGATAGACCAGCTGGCAGAGCGCATGATGCTGACCTATAATACCCACAAGGCCATCGTATACACCACCATACAGATGTATCGGCACGACAGGCTGCACTACCTGAAGCAGCTGGCGCAGCAGTTTGCCGAGAAGGGGGTAAAACTGGGGGTAAAACTGGTAAGAGGTGCCTACCTGGAAACAGAGCATGAGCGTGCACGCGTGCTGGGCTACCCCACCCCCATGCAGCCCAGCAAGGCCGCTACGGATGCCGACTACGATGCCGCCGCCAGCTACATACTCAGCCGGATAGAGGACATTGCCCTGTGTGCAGGCACCCATAGCGAAAAGAGCTGCGCCCACATTGTGCAAGAAATGGAAGCAAGAAACCTGGCGCATGGCCATCCGCATATCATCTTTAGCCAGCTGTATGGCATGAGCGACCACATAAGCTTTAACCTGGCCCGGGCACAGTACAACGTAAGCAAATACCTGCCCTATGGCCCACTGGAAGAGACGATGCCGTATCTATTCCGGCGGGCAAGCGAAAACACCAGCATAGCCGGACAGAGCGGACGAGAGCTGGCCCTGATAGAGCAAGAGCTGGCCCGAAGAAAAAAGGAAGGCCGCAGGCCCAGTAGATCCAAGTCGTAGTAGCCAGCTGGCTGGCACAAGTGCGAAAAGCCAGGTACTGGTGCGAAAGCTTAGGCAGGGCGCAACACAAAAAAGGATCCGCATGGGGGTTGGATGAATACAAAAACCTCCTGTATCTTAGGCTGATGGATAAGTGGGAGATAGGCGGAAAAGCGTTCTCCAGCAGGCTGCTGCTGGGTACAGCCGGATATAGCAGCCCGGGCCTAATGCTGCAGGCGCTGGAGGCGGGTGCTAGCGAAATTGTAACCGTAAGCGTAAGGCGAATAGGCCTGGCTCAGGTATCAGACACTTTTCTGGATGCAGACTTCTTTCAGTCGGTGCAGCTACTGCCCAATACAGCCGGGTGCTACACGGCCCGAGACGCGGTTTTTACGGCCGAACTGGCGCGTGAGGCCCTGGGGGTAGACTGGATAAAAGTAGAAGTGATAGGTGATGAGCATACCCTGCTGCCCGATGCAGTAGAGCTGCTGAAGGCGTGCGAGCAGCTGGTAAAAGCCGGGTTTACGGTACTACCCTACTGCACAGACGACCCCATCCTGTGCCGGCGCCTGGCCGATCTGGGCTGCGCGGCCGTGATGCCCCTGGCGGCACCCATTGGCAGTGGGCTGGGCATCCGCAACCCCCACAACCTGGAACTGATAAGAGCCGCAGTACACCTGCCCGTAATCGTGGATGCAGGCATAGGCACGGCCAGCGACGCGGCCCTGGCAATGGAACTGGGCTGCGATGCCATCCTGCTAAACACAGCCGTGAGCCAGGCCGAAGACCCCGTAGCCATGGCCACTGCCATGCGGCTGGGGGTGGAGGCGGGCCGCCTGGCCTACCGGGCGGGGCGCATCCCCCGGATACAGCATGGCCGCGCCTCCACCCCACCGGCGGGCAGGCCCACGCTATAGGCAGGGCCGAAACAGGACGGACAGGCGGGGGCCGCCAAGCGCCCCGCACCTAAACCGCTTGCCCTACACGTCAACAGGACACGAGTAATCTGCTGCCTGCTGCCAGGCGGGCTGATACCTACCTGACCTCTGCTGCGCCTTTAAAAAGCCAAGCGGGCTAAAGTGTTTGCACACCCTAGCCCGCCTGACGCGATATAAAAAGAACCGCTCGCTGTACCGCTATTACCTGACCAGCGTAATGGTGCCCTGGCGACTATCTCCCCCTGGGCCCTCCCAGCTGTAGTAATATACACCCTCAGGGGCATCTTTTCCATCCCAAACGGGGAAGCCCTCGTACATCAGCGTGCCCCATCGGTCAAAGATTTTCACACGCGTCTGCGGATCGATCGTTGTCTCAAGAAGGCCTGGCCAGGTATCATTCGTACCATCCGCATTGGGAGAGAATGCATTTGGCAGGAGAATGGACTGTGTCACCTCCACGCGCTGCTCGGCAGTATACGTGCAGCCATCTGGCGACAGGATGTTGAGGCGCAGGGTGTATCGTCCCGAACGGCTGTAGGTTATAGGCACAGGCTGCTCACCCACATAGCTGGCGGGCGTACCGCCTGGGAACTCCCAGCTGTAGCTACTACCAGCAGGCACCTGAGACTGGTTCAGGATCGTTACCTGCTTTTCGGCAGGTAGGCTTAGCCTGCCCGGCCTTACCTGGAAGCTGGCAGTGCCAGATTCTCTGGTAACCGTGATGTTGGAAGCCGTACTCCAGCAGCCGTTCTGCTCAGCACGCAGGTAGTAGGTGCCACCAGCAGTTACGGCCCTGGCACCGGCATAGGGCACAGACCGGTCTATGCCGTTCTCCGCATCCTGCCAGTACCAGCTAACCCCCGGAGCAGGGATCCCCGTAGCCTGTAGGTTGGTTGCCTCACAGCCCACGTTCACCTCGCTTAGCGCACCGGGCACAGCCGGGATCGGATTGATGGTGAAGCTCACCAGGCCGAAGCCAGCACTCCAGCAGGTGCCATTGTGGGCACGCAGGTAGCGGGTGTAGTTACCCGTAGCCGATACCGTGACAGCGCCGGTGTAGGGGCTTGTCATGTCGGTGTGCGTGCTGGGGTCGTTACCACTCTGCCAGTAGTAGGTTACTCCGGCGGGGGCGGCAGTCGTTGCGCTCACCTGCACGGGCTGGTCGCAGGTAGGCCCGGTGGGGTTGGCCTGCAGCACCGGGTTGGCCGGGGTGGGCAGGATAGTCACAGAAATGCTGACAGCATCACTCCAGCAGCTGCCTGTGTTGGCACGCAGGTAGTAGGTACCGCTGGCAGTTGCGGCGAATGGGGCCGTGTAGGAACTGGTGGTTTCGGTGCCAGTGGCACTTGTCTGCCAGTACCAGCTTACACCTGTAGCCGGGCTACCAGCAGCACTTATGCTGGTGCTGGTACAGGCGGGCGTGGTGGCGCTAAGGGCACCGGGCTGGGCTATGGTGGTGCTGTTGAGCTCTACCTTGTTCGTAAAGGCTGCTGTTCCGGCCCCATTGTTATCGATCACCCGACGGCGGAAGAAGCGTTGCTCCTGCACGCTGGGCGCAGCAGGATCGTAGGTAAGGCCAGTTGCCCCAGCTATATCATTCCATACGCCGGATCCTGCCAGGCTGTCCTGCCACTGATACACATAGGGGGGATTCCCATCGGCAGCAGGAGCCACGCTGGTAAAGACTGCGGGATCCTGGCCCAGGCAGATAGTTTGGCTGGCCGCGATTTCGCCTGGATCGAGCGGATCTACGGCAGGTCCGGTCAGGGTAATCTCAAAGTTGGTGGTATTTACAGCCCGACTATCGAACATCATTACATAGGTTGTATTGGGTGGATAGGTGTTGGGCCCAATAGCAATGTTAGTGTTATCCGACTGATTGAAGCAGCTTAGGGTAGTTCGGTCCGACGGACTGCAGGCGCTAGCACCCGTTACCTGCATGAGTTCAAACTGGATGCCGGAGTTCGGCGGATCGGTAACAATGCTGGTTACATCTATCGTTAGTTCTCCGCCAGTGCTATTGGTGGTAAAGGTATACCATACCGACTGCTGAATGGTGGTACCGCCGCCCGAGCAGGAAGAGAAGCTGGCATCTTCGGTTGGGTCTGCAGATCCAAAGTTGGTCTGGGTGGCCTGGGTAACCCCCACGCTTAGCTGTATGGGATTACTACAGTGGTCATTACAGTTCGGGAAGGTGGCCAGGTTAGCCACAGCCAGGTCATTCGGGGTATATTCGTCTACCAGACCATTGGGCATCTTTATCCAGGCACGCACCGTACTGCCGCCATTAGGGATGGAAAAGCCACTCAAACTTACCACTTGGTTGGCCCCCGGGGCTATATTCAGTCCGGTTACATTTCTGGTCTGCGGCACACCATCTATCTCCACAGTTACCTGGGCCGAGGTAATGTTGGCGCTACCCGGGCAGGGGGTTCGGTTGCCCAGGGTGATATCCATATCGTAGGTAGAGTTGAGGCAGCCGCGTATGTTCGTTATCGTGGCATCGAGCGGGCTGTCACTTATCCTGAAATTATCTACCGCAAACTGGGCCGGTACACCAGTGGGTATCCAGGCTACATGTGCCCAGATACGGAACTGCACGCAGCTTGCAGCGGTCAGATTGCACAGCGGCATGCGTGCCTGCTGCCAGCTGCTGCGGGTGGTGGTAAGGCCAGGGCCACTCAGGCCAGGACTGCCCCAGCCGGTGGTCCAGCCGCTGGGGGCGGCAGAATACCAGCTGGCATCCGGGTCGGTATTGCTGCCTAGCGTTGTCCAGCTACTCGTTCCGTTTAATTGATACTCCACAATTACGCGACTACCCCAGCAGCAGTTCAGGATATTGCCGATCTGCATCTTGTAGTCGAAAGAAAGAATGGGATTGGTGGTACCATTTAGATCAAAAATAGGAGAATAAAGTGCGGGAGAATTGCTCTGGTTGGCCACCATGCTGGTATACCAGGCACCGCCCTGGCTGGCATCTACGCCACTAAAACCAGCATAGTTGGCGGGAAGGCTGCTGCTCTGCACCCAGGTATTGGTACCGGTTCCGGAAGCGTTTGCAGCCACCCAACCCAGGCTACCACTGTTAAAATCAGCCGTATAGGGATAGTTATCTACAAAAGGCACAGATACGTTTAGACTTAATCTCGATGTGTCATTGCTCCGGTTGCTCTCCGTGGTAAAATCTGTAAAAGCGGTGAGTGTATAGGCCCCACTCGCCCCTAAGTCTACCAGCCCTGCAAAATCATAGTCCAGTGTAGCACTGGGGTTTACGCTTGTACTCACAACCTCTGTAATAGATTGTAGTCCATTGGGTCCATTTATCCTCAAGGTAACTGGGATACTACCCACCGGGCTACATCCATTATTGAAAATACGCACCCTGGCAGTGGTTCCGGCACTGTAGCTACAGGTTCCAGCGGCTGTATTCTGAGGCGCCAAAATGGCGTTTACTGAGAAGTCTGGTCCCTGCTCAAAGATCTCAAAGTTATCTACGGCAAACTCCGCATCTACCCCGGCAGGCAGCCAGGCATAGTGCATCCATATGCGGAAGCGAACGCAGCCCTGACCAATCAGGCCACACAGGTTGCGCGATACCGAGGTCCAGTTGGGCACGGCC
>JAJTIE010000008.1 GCA_021300195.1 Bacteroidota bacterium
AACAGGAAAACGCATGAACAACTCCCTATTGATCTATCCGGAGCCAAAAGCCTGTACCTACCTGCATCAGGGCTTTGATAGTTGAGCGGAAGCTGCTAATTTCAGCCCGCCAAAAGCCCTATCTTTCGGGCCCATATGTATTTGCTTGATCCTATGAATGCACCGTTCTTCTCCCTACTGCAGGCTGCAAACGCCCCCTTTGGTTCCGAGCATTTTATTGCATCCATCCCCCTGCTAAGCCTGCTGGGTACAGGCCTACTGCTTATGCTGGCCGATGCCTTTGGGCTACGCCGGCTGCTACCCTGGCTGGCAGCTGCCGGCCTGGTAGGCTCTGCGCTGCTGGCCCTCACGGCCGGAGGAGATGCCCATGCGTTCCAGCTCTACTTTGGGGGGATGATCGGCTTTGGGGGCCGTGCAGCCCTGATGCACGTGCTGCTGTGCATTATCAGCCTGCTCACGCTCTTCTTTCTTACCGACTACCTGAAGCGCCGGAACGAGGAAGCCGATAGCGTGTACGCACTCCTGCTCTTCGCCGTGGTGGGGATGGTGATGCTGGCCACCGCAAACGACCTGATCATTGTATTCATCGGCTTGGAGATCATGTCGATCTGCCTCTACATCATGGCCGGGCTCTTCCCCAAGAATGTGCGTAGCAACGAGAGTGGCATGAAGTACTTCTTGCTGGGGGCATTTGCTACCGGCTTCTTTCTCTTTGGCATTACCCTGCTGTACGGCATTACGGGCAGCACGCGGCTAGACCGAATAGGCGAGGTGATCTTTCAGGAGCGCGCCTATACCCTGCTAGCGAACAAGCAGCTGGGCGTAGCCCCCCTGGTGCTGCTCTTTACGGCCATAGGCCTTACCCTGGTAGGCTTCTTGTTCAAGCTGGCCGCCTTCCCCTTCCACAGCTGGACACCGGATGTGTACACCGGGGCTCCCACCCCACTGGCAGGTTTTATGGCTACGGGTGCCAAGTTGGCCACCTTCATGGCCTTTATCTTTTTCCTGATGCAAGTAACGCTTCGGCCCGAGTGGGATGCCGTAAACTACATCAAGCTACAGAATGTGCTGGGCATAGTAGCCCTGGCCAGCATGCTGTATGGAAACCTGGTGGCTGTGCAGCAGCGCAACCTGAAGCGCATGCTGGCCTACAGCTCCATAGCCCACACCGGCTACCTGATGCTGGGCCTGATGGCGGGCCCACAGGGCTATGATGCCGTGGTGTTCTACATGGTTATCTATACGCTAATGACCGTTGGTGCCTTTGGCATCATCAGCATGGTGGAGCGCAAGGATGGCGATGCCGATGTGAGCCGCTGGAGTGGCCTGGGCCTGCGCAAGCCCCTGCTGGGTGTACTCATGAGTGCTTTCCTGTTCTCCATGGCAGGCATTCCGCCACTTGGGGGTTTTATTGCCAAGTACAAGATCTTTGTGGCAGCCATAGGGGCCGACCTGGAGGTAATGGCCATACTGGGCATCCTGGCCTCGGTAGTAGGGGCCTACTACTACCTGCGGGTCATTGTGCTAATGTACTTCAAAGCCAGCCCGGAACGGGGCGAGCAAGGCCTGCTGGCCGACGACGTGCACACGGGTAGCCAGCTGCTGCCCTACCTGGGTGTGCTCACCATGGGCATCCTGCTGCTGGCCGTGGGTGTAATGCCAGGACTGCTGGATAAATATGTACTCGACATATACAGCCACCTGGATCAGGCCATTACCCTGCCCTAGCCTGGTACCTGCCCTAGCATGGCTCTCCCCTGCATGGGTGTACAAGCGGGTCGCGTGTGGGCCTGCTGAACCCGAAACCCAAACTCCTTGATACGGCTCTTTGCCGTATGCCTGAGATGCTGCGTCTTGGACCCGGCAGGTACAGGTAGCGGGGGCCGATTACTCGGGCTGCATATCCGGCTCAAACGGACGCAATTCGTAGCCCATGGGCAGGGCCAGCTGCACGGGCAGGGCATCTATCTGTATAGCCTGCTGGCGCAGCACCAGGTCTTGCCGCAGGTACTTCCACTCCTTCAGCAGGGGGATGGCACCAGCCAGGTCTGTCTCATACCGGGCATCCTCCAGGGGGTTGGCCACCGGGTAGCGCAGTGCTGGGCTATAGGCCACGGTGTACTGCACTGGGCCGCCACCCATCTCGTGCACAAAGGTGCCCCGCCGCTGCCTACAGGCATAGGCCAGCAGCTGCACTGGGGGTAGTTCCTGTTCCCACTTCACCACCGGCTGGCCTGCCAGCCTGAAAAGGGCAACCTTTCTGCGGTACGCTACGCGGCGGGCTGTATCGAGCAGATAAATGGCACCACTATCGGCCAGGTAGAGCAGGGGCCAACTACGGGCCGTATGCACAAAATGCCGGCCGTGGCCCTGGCTATCCAGGCGCACACCCTGCTCGGCAATGGTATAAACCAGGGTATCGGCCATATAGGGATCCAACTGTAGGCCTGTGCTATCCCCCCGCGTAAGGGTGTACCGAATGCGACCGGTAAACGGCTGGGCCACCACCAGGATGGGCAATAGAAGTATTCCGAAGAGACAGATACAAAGGCGCATAAGCGGCTAATATCCGAAATTTCAGTTCTTTTGCAGTTAGATGAAGGATAAAGTTATCGCCATAACGGGTGCAAGCAGCGGCATAGGGCTGGCCTTGGCTCACGCGTTTGCCCGCCGGGGGAATCACCTGAGCCTGTGTGCGCGGCGCGAAGTGGTGCTGGAGGCCGAGGCAGAGAAGCTGCGTGCAGCCTACTCGGTACAGGTGCACACCGCAGCCGTGGATGTAACCGATGCAGCAGCCTGCCAGCAGTTTATCGAGGAAACGGTACATACATACGGCCGGCTGGATGTACTGGTGTGCAATGCCGGCATCAGCATGCGTGCCCAGCTGGCCGACTTGGAGCTGAAGGTGTTGGAACAGGTGATGGACGTAAACTTCTGGGGTGCTGTATACTGCGCAAAGGCTGCCCTGCCCCATCTATTGAAGAGCCGGGGTAGCCTGGTAGGCATCTCGTCAATTGCAGGCTATCGGGGTCTGCCCGAGCGATCAGGCTACTCGGCCAGCAAGTTTGCCCTCAATGGCTTTCTGGAAAGTGTGCGTACCGAGCTGCTGCATACAGGCGTGCATGTGCTTACGGCCTGCCCAGGCTTCACCGCCAGCAACATACGCCGCGTGGCACTCACCGCCAGTGGGGCGGCCCAGGGGGAGAGCCAGCGCGAAGAAGAAAAAATGATGCGCGCTGAAACTGTGGCCGAGCACATCTATCGAGCTACCGACAAGCGCCGACGAGACCTAATCCTCACCCGCCAGGGGAAACTAACGGTATTTATGAATAAGTGGCTGCCGGGCTGGATGGACAAGATGGTCTATCGGCACCTGCAGAAAGAGGCCAACAGCAGCCTGAGCTGATGCGACGCCTGCTGCCACTGTGCGTGCTGCTGCTGCACGCAGGCACGCTGATAGTGGCCCTGTGGCAGCGCAGCTACCTGTGGGAAGACAGCGTGCAGTACCTGACGCTGGCCGAAAACCTGCAGACCCATGGGGTGTATAGCCAAGACTACCTCCCCCCCCTAACAGCCGACACACAGCGCCCGCCGGCCTACGCACTCCTGCTCATTGCCCTGGGGCGCCTACCCTGGCTGATCCTGCTGGTGCAGCACCTGCTGGTGCTGCACACTGCCTGGCTGCTATACGGCGTGCTACGGCGTAGCCACCGGGGGGTGGCACGCCTGGCCGGCTGGGGATACGCACTTATGCCCTACCCTGCCCTGTTTGCCAGCACCCTGCTTACCGAGAGTCTTTTTATCTGGTGTATAGTGGCCAGCTGGCACCTGCTGGCTAGCCGCAGGTGGGGCCTCAGTGGCCTGGCCCTGGGCCTGGCCCTGCTTACTAAAGAGCTAGCCTGGGTACTACTGCCCCTCTGGCTAGGCTACCTGCTAGCACAGCGGGCCAAAGCCCCTGCCTACCTGGAGCTGCTAGGGGCTGTGCTCGTGCTATATGCCCCCTGGTACCTATACTGCGCCCGGCAGCCAGAAACTGGAGGCATAAACCTGGTGTATGGCAAGCTGGGTGGCATGCTGGGCCCCTATACCGATGACCGAGCGCTTGTTTTCCGAACCGACTCGACACTAGTGGCTGCGGGCATACCCCTACAGAAGATTCGCCAGTACGGCCAACAAGCATCTCAGCCGCAAACTCGAATAGCTGAAACTGCCCGGCACTATGCCTGGCAGTATGGGCTTACACATCCCTTGGGGGTTGTTCGCTTCCATTTGCGAAGCATGTACCAAATGGCGACGGGGATAGGCTACGGCACTGCCCTCAGGCTGCTGGAGTGGCCCCCCGCGGCCTGGCTACTAGCGGGCCTGCAGGCCTGCCTGAGCCTGCTACTGGCCCTGGGATCGCTGGGCTTTCTGTACTGGAACCTGCGCAGGTGGCCCAGGTATGGGCCGGCTCAGCCGGGCAGGGCTGCTGCCAGCCATGCCTGGCTGGGGCTACTGGCAGCACTGGTACTGCTGCTGGCCCATGCAGCAGCCTGGGCCGATGGCCGCTACCGGATGCCAGCAGATGCCATGGCCATGGCAGCAGCAGCAGCTGGCCTGGGTAAACTGACCGGGGCGAACAAAACCACCCCCGTATCAAAAGATGTGGAGGCCGATGCCTAGCTCCAGGCGGGGTAGTACCGGATAGGAAGTAGTGGGCTGAACACCCTTGGTAAAACCCTGGTAGGTGCGGCCCGGTAAAAAGAGGGGCGTAAACCGGTAGAGTGCATAAAAAGCCAAGACTCGATAGGTAAAGCGCATATAGGCTGAAAACCGAAACCGCTGAATATCGTCCAGACCAGATATACGCAGCAGGGCATCGCGCCCAATGCGGTTATCCTGCACCTTGTAGAAGCTGCTGAAGGCATACCCAAGGGTAAAGCCAAACTCTACACTGCTTATGTTGCGATAAACCAGCGAGTCGGTAGAGAGTGGCTCTCGGGATAGCAAAAAACCCAGGCCGGCAGATACATCCAGGTAGTTCACACCAATGCGCTCAAACCCGATGCTATCCTGCCGAGACGGGAAGGTCTTGCTAGCTGTAGACGGAAACTCAAGGCGTGTGAGCGAAAATGCCGGGATAACACTAACCCAGTGCCCCGCAGGAGAAAGGATCAGGTTTCGAGCAAAGGAGAAATTGAGCGTACCACTCAGCGCCGTATTGATAGGAACCGTATCCAGCTGCTCAAAGTCGATAAAGAAGGACCGATAAACAGTAATATCTACCTTCTCGTTGGTGCGGATTTTCGTACGCCATTGCTTTACTGCCCGCTCGGTAGTGTCGGGTATCTCATACCGCTGTATATCAGCCGGGGTTACCCCCTGGGCACGGAGTGTGTGCATGCCCGAAATAAGCAGGGCAAGCATGCACAGGCTGCTAGCACAGACAGAGACACCAAGGGCACGGCACATGGCCGCAAAGATGCAATTAATCCCGCTTGAGTGCACGGATCAAATCGTCCTTCAGCTTGTTCAGCTCTTTCAGGTACGAGATCTCCTTGCGCAGGCGAGCGATGTACTCTTCCTGATCTTCACCCTCGTGCACCCTGTCTTCAAATGCATCGTCCGCTTGGCGGTACTCGGCACGGGGCGCATCATCAAAGAAGTAACTGAGCGTTACCCCCAGATGACTGGCGAATGCCTGTAGCAAAGCGGTGTCGATGGACTGTTTCTTGAAAATCTTGTACAGATTTTGCTCTGACATGTTCATCTGGCGAGCCAGCTCCGCTTTGTTGACCCGCTTAAGCTCCACCAGGTCTTTAAGTTTTTTTCCTATTTCCATTTCCAACCCAATCATTGTCTGTCTTTTGTCGAACTACCTTTTTTTCTTCTTTTATGAACTAACGGTTTACGTCCGTACTCCCTTTATTTAGCCTAACTAATTTATTGGTTTACAGAATCTTATGTAATTCTTAGTGGCTGTAAAGCTAGTAAATATTATTCTCTGAAATCAAAAACTATACTCTTTTTGCCTGTTTTTTCAATCAGCATTAGTACCTAATATTATGAAGCTACAGCTTGGATGCCAGAAAGCGTGCAGTTGCGTTCTGCTCCTCATACTGCAATATACCCTCTGGCAGGCCAGCATACAAGCATTGGCCGCCGGCATCTCCGCCCTCCGGGCCCATGTCGATCAGATAATCTGCACACTTCATTATATCCAGCTGGTGCTCGATAACCAGCACGCTGTGGCCCTGGTCTACCAGCCGGTTTAGCACCTCAATCAGTTTTCGTACATCGTGCACATGCAGGCCCGTGGTAGGCTCGTCGAACACGTATAGGGCATGCTTGTGCTCACCACCTGCCAGAAAGCTGGCGAGCTTCAGGCGCTGTGCTTCGCCCCCGCTTAGGCTGCTGGTGCTCTGGCCCATGCGGAGGTAGCCCAGGCCCACATCCAGCAGTAGCTGCAGGCGCTTGGCAATCTTCTCCTCTTCAGCAAAAAACTGTAATGCCTGCTGGATGGTCATTTGCAGCACGTCGTTTATATTCTGGCCCTGGTAGCGGATGCCGAGCACTACGTCTTTGAACCGCCGCCCCTTGCAGGTGTCGCAGGTAAGCTTTACATCGGGCAGAAACTGCATTTCCACCGTTATCACCCCATCGCCCTTACAGGTATCGCAGCGGCCCCCGTCTACGTTAAACGAAAAATGGGCCGGCTTCAGCAGCTGTGCCTTTGCCTCGGGCTGGCTGGCATACAGCTCCCGGATGTAGTCATAGGCACCGGTGTAGGTTACGGCATTGCTGCGCTGGCTTCGGCTCAGGGCATCCTGGCCCACCAGCTCTGTATAGGTGGGTGTGTCCCCCTCTGGCACCAGGGCCGAGCATGCACCGGGTCTATCGGCAGGCAGGTCTAGCTGCTGGCGCAGGGCCGGGTACAGCACCTGCTGCACCAGGGTGCTCTTACCACTGCCGCTTACCCCTGTTACCACCGTGAGCACGCCTGTGGGAAAACTAACGTCCACTTGCTTCAGGTTGTGCTCGGCAGCTCCCTTCAGGTGCAGGTAGCCTTTGGGCTTACGGCGGTGCAGGGGTATGGCTATGCGCTCCTCGCCCGTAAGGTACCGGGCCGTAAGGCTGTGCGTGTCCTTCAGCAGGGCAGCATAGTCTCCCTGAAAGATCAGCTCTCCGCCCAGCTCGCCCGCGTAGGGGCCCATGTCTACCAGATAGTCTGCCCGCTGCATGGCCGCCTCGTCGTGCTCTACCACAATCACCGTGTTGCCCTGGTCTCGCAGGGCGGCCAGCACATTCAGCAGCCGCTCGCCATCGCGGGGATGCAGGCCTATGCTCGGCTCATCCAGGATGTACAGGCTACCCACCAGGCTGCTACCCAGGCTGGTGGCCAGGTTTATACGCTGGGTTTCGCCCCCGCTCAGGGTGCTGGCCTTTCGGCTCAGGCTCAGGTAGCCCACGCCCACCTCACTCAGGTACTTTAGTCGGCTTTTTACCTCGGCCAGGATGCGCTTGGCCACTGCCAGCTGGTGGTCTGTAAGCTGTATGCTGTCGAACACCCTGGCCAGGCTTTCTACCGGCATCTCCAGCAGCTGGGCTATGGTGTAGCCCCCCACCTGCACATACAGGGCCTCGTGGCGCAGGCGGCTGCCCCGGCAGCCGGGGCAGCGGCTATAGCCGCGATAGCGGGCCAGCAGCACCCGGTACTGTACCTTATAGGCCTGCTGCTCCACCGTGGCGAAGAAGTCGTAGATGCCAGCCACTTCCTTATTTCCGTGCCACAGCAGCTCTTGCTGTGCCTGGGTCAGTGCCTGGTAGGGCTTGTGGATTGGGAAGCCATAGCCAGATGCCTGCTGGATAAACTGATCCTGGTACCAGCGCATCTGGTCGCCCCGCCAGGGTGCTATCGCCCCGTCGTACACACTTTTGTGCTTGTTTGGCACCACTAGGTCCTCGTCCAGGCCGATCACCCGGCCAAAGCCCTCGCAGCGGGGGCATGCCCCCTGGGGGGTGTTGTAGTTGAACAGCTGCTCGCTGGGCTGCTCGAATAGCAAGCCGTCTTGCTCAAACAGTTCGCTAAACATGCGCGGCGCTGCCTGGTCCACCTGCACCAGGCAGCGGCCCATCCCCTCGGCCAGGGCTGTACTCAGGCTATCTGCCACCCGGAACTGAAAAGTCTCTTCCAGCTCCTGGGGTATGCGGAATCGGTCAATCAGCAGCAGGGGGTCGGTCTCCCACGCTGGCAGCTCGCCCCCCTCCAGCAGTTGCTGTATCTGCACCGGCTGCTGGCCGTCAAACAGGCGGGTAAAACCCTTCTGCAGGCTTACCTCCAGCTCCTGCACCCAGCTGCGGCCCGCGGCCTTGTACAGGGGGGTAAGAACGTAAATGGGCGTGCCAGGCGGATGGCCAAAGATAAAATCGGAGATAGAGGCAACGCTATCCGACTGTACGGGCAGCCCGGAATGCGGGCTGTAGGTAACGCCCACCCGCGCATACAGCAGCCGCAGATAGTCGTACACCTCGGTAATAGAGCCTACCGTACTGCGCGGATTACCCGTGTGGGTGCGCTGCTCGATGGCAATGGCGGGGCTCAGCCCGTGTATAAAATCCACCTCGGGCTTGGGCAGCCGGCTCAGGAACTGGCGGGCATAGGCACTCAGGCTCTCTACATAGCGGCGGTGGCCCTCGGCATACAGGGTGTCGAATACCAGGCTGCTCTTACCACTGCCGCTCACGCCGGTTACCACCGTCAGCCGGTTTCGGGGTATCTGCACCTCTACATTCCGCAGGTTGTGCATTCGGGCACCTTTAATGTGTATGCAGTCGTCCATGTGAAAAATTCGTGAATTTGCAGGACAAAGGCCCTACGGTTGGTAAAGTTCGTATATTTGAATCAACCCGACGGCCTACCAACGGAATTTTGTATCAGTGGGGAGAAGCGCAGCGGGATTGTTTGTAGATCACAGAACCCTAACAGCACACAGCTTATACGTCAGAATCTCTACGCCCATTACCTGTTATCAGTTGCTAGATGATTTGACCTCTACGGTTACGTACACTTAAACCGTTTTTGCTGTGGAAACATTAAAACTTTGGAAAGAACTTGCTGATCAAGATTTGATTGAAGCCTATCAGAAAGGATATGCACGCGCCCTGGAAGTGCTTATTAACCGCCATCGGGCCAAGTTAATCAGCACCATCCTGCTCATTACAAAAGACCGAGACTTGGCCGAAGACCTCCTGCAAGAGGCGCTGATCAAGATGGTGCGGGTGCTGGACGAAGGCCGATATAATGAGAAAGGGAAGTTTCTGCCCTGGATGCTGCGCGTGGCCCGAAATATTGCCATAGACCACTTTCGCAAAGAGCGGCGACACCAGCAGCAGTACCAGCCCATCCCCCTGCACCTGATGAAGCAGGCCATACCTGGCACCGAGCGGGTGGATCAGCAGATTATGCAGCACGAAGACCAGCAGTACGTGCGCCGCCTGGTGCAGCAGCTGCCCCAAAAGCAGAAAGAGGTGCTCATACTCCGCTACTATAATGACATGAGCTTCAAAGAAATTGCCGAGCTGACACAGGTAAGCATCAACACCGCCCTGGGCCGCATGCGCTATGCCCTGATAAACCTGCGCAAGCTGATGGATGCGCAGCCACAGGCAGCAGCCCGCTAGCACAGGCGGGGAGGGGGCGGCTACCAGTCTCAGCGGGGGGCAGAAGCCTCGTACTGGCTACGCCCCCCGCTTGGCCGCGCTGCGCAACAAGATCAGCCCTTTTTGCGCTATACTTGCAGGATGAGGCGCAAGGAAAAAGCCCTGCAGGTACTGGAGCGGCTGCGGATACAGAACCCCAGCCCCGAAACGGAGCTGCACTACCGCAATGCATATGAGCTGCTGGTGGCCGTGGCGCTGAGTGCCCAGTGTACAGACAAGCGGGTAAACCTGGTAACGCCCGATCTATTCCGGCACTACCCCACCCCACAGGCACTGGCAGCCGCTACGGTAGAAGAAATTTTTGGCCTTATCCGCAGCATCTCCTACCCGAACAACAAGGCCCGGCACCTGAAGGCTATGGCCGAGCTGCTGGTGCAGCAGTATGGCAGCGAAGTGCCGGCAGACCGGGATGAGCTGGTGAAACTGCCCGGCGTGGGCCGAAAGACCGCGAATGTAATCCTGGCCGTGCTGTACCAGCAGGCAGCCATGCCGGTAGACACACATGTGTTCCGGGTGAGCAACCGCCTGGGCCTGGTGAAGGCTACCAATGTGGCACAAGCCGAAAAACAGCTGCTGGCCATAGTGCCCGATGCGCAGATGCACAACGCCCACCACTGGCTGATCCTGCACGGGCGCTACACCTGCAAGGCCCGAAAGCCCAGCTGTAGCCACTGCCCCCTGACCGACCTATGTACCTGGTATGCCCAAAACCACCCTGCTAAGCCTGCGGAAAAGGCTAAACGCCCGGCTGGCCGAGCTATATGAGGCCCGAGAGGCCCAGCGGATGGCAGCGCTGCTGGTAGCACACCGGCTGGGGCTGGCACGCCACCAGCTGATCCTGCTGGCCGACACCGAGCCCACAGATGCCCAGCAGCAGACCCTGGAGGCCGACCTGGAGCGGCTACTGCGGCACGAACCCCTGCAGTATGTGCTGGGCGAAGCCGACTTTATGGGTCTGCGGATACAGGTAGGGCCGGGTGTGCTGATACCGCGGCCCGAAACCGAGGAACTGGTGCAGTGGGTGGCACAGACGGTGGCACCCGATAGTAGCATACTGGATGTGGGCACTGGCTCGGGCTGTATTGCACTAGGGCTAAAGCAGCTGCTGCCACAGGCATATCTGGAGGGCTGGGATGCCAGCGAGCAGGCCCTGGCCTATGCCCGCCAAAATGCCGATGCACTGGGCCTGGCAGTGCACTGGGCCCTACAGGATGTATTTCGGGCCAGGCTGGACAGCTGGCCGGTGGTGGTGAGTAATCCGCCCTACATCCCACCCGAAGAGGCAGCCACCCTACACCCCCATGTGCGAGACTGGGAGCCCCACCAGGCCCTCTTTGCCCCGCAGGGGGACCCCCTGGCCTTCTACACCTATATCCTGCTGCACACACCCGGCGCGGTGTTTCTGGAGTGCCACAGCGGCACCGCCGAGGACCTGGCCCGGTGGGTAGCCCGCCAGGGCATGCCCTACCAGCTGCGAAACGACCTGCAGGGGCGGCCCCGCATGCTCTACCGTCCGGCCCTGGGGGCATAACCGTCTTCCTTCCCCCTATCCGCACACGCACCCACTGGCGCACAGGCACTTAGCAAAAGAGAAGCCCACCCCTGTGCCACAAGACACATAGGTGGGCTTCCTTGTACGGTATCGTGTACGCGCTACGAGGCGGATAGCGCCCCGAGGCGAAAACTAGGCTTTGCTATACAGTACGTCGTTCATCTTGCGCACGGCATCGGCACTCTCGTGCAGCAGCTTCTTCTCCTCAGCAGTCAGGTCCAGCTCCAGCACTTTCTCTATGCCATTCTTGCCCAAGATAACCGGTACACCCACGCATATATCCTTCAGTCCATACTCACCCTCCAGCAGGGCACATACGGGGAATACACGCTTTTGGTCTCGCAGGATAGCCTCTACCATCTGGGCTGCCGCCGTGCCAGGGGCATACCAGGCACTGGTGCCCAGCAGTTTGGTTATCTCACCGCCGCCCACTTTGGTGCGCTCTATTATTTCGTTCAGGCGCTGGGGGCTGATGCCCAGCTCGGTTACGGGTATACCGCTTACAGTGGTGTAGCGGGGCAGCGGCACCATGGTGTCGCCGTGGCCGCCCATCAGCATAGCCTGTATGTCCTTGGGGCTAATGCCCAGCTCCTCGGCCAGGAAGGCGCGGTAGCGGGCCGTATCCAGGATGCCAGCCATACCAAACACCTTGTTCTTGCTCTTTCCGGTAACCTTCAGGGCATGATACGTCATGGTATCCAGCGGATTGGCTACCAGGATGATGATGGCATCGGGGCTATGCTTCACCACATTCTCTACTACCTGGCGCACAATGTCGGCGTTGGTAGCTATCAGGTCATCGCGGCTCATGCCGGGGCTGCGCGGGCGGCCACTGGTTACCACCACGATGTCCGAGTTTGCAGTCAGGCTATAGTCATTGGTGCTGCCCTTCAGCCGGGTGTCGAACAGGCTGATGGGTGCGCACTGAAACAGGTCGAGCGATTTTCCCTCGCTCACGCCTTCTTTTATATCCAGCAGGATTACTTCATTCGCCAGCTCCAGGCGGGCACAGGCATCTGCACAGGTGGCACCTACGGCACCAGAACCCACAACGGTTATTTTACTCATGGTTTTGATGTTAGTACTTGTGGAAAAAAACGAACCCAAAATTAGGAAAACGGATACCCAAAACACAACCTAACTAAATTTTCAGCCTACTTTTGTTCCTATCGGTATCTTTATTCACTTAAGCAAAACCGGAATACATGAGAAAGCTACTCCTAACATTCACTGCTTGCTGCACCCTGATCGCGCTGCAGGGTACCATTAACCACACGCAGGCACAAAGCAAAAAAGAGCTGAAAGCCATAAAAAAGCAGTGGAAGAAAAAAGCCAGCGAGTACAAAAAAAATCCGCTTGCCCTAAAAGCAAAGGAGGAAGCCTGCGACAAGGCCATAGATGACCTGAGCCGCAAAAATGCCGACCTGACCGAGCGCCTGGCACAGGTACAGAAGGATATTGATGCGCTAGAGGCTACCATACGCCGGCAGCGCGGCAGCTTCGATTCGCTGAACTATGAATACCTGAAACTGAAGCGCGAATTTGAGGCAAAAAAATCTCAGGTAGTAACCGATGCCATGCCCGGGGTGGTATACAGGGTGCAGATAGGCGCCTACGAGAAGTTCAACATTGATGGAAAGCTGACCGGTACAGACGAAAATTTCAAGGGTGAGAGCCAGGACAACCTGAATAAATTCCTGGTAGGCAAGTTTCATGACTATAACCTGGCCAAGGCCTTCGGAGCCGACATACAGAAGCTGGGCATACGCGATGCCTTCGTAGTGGCCTATAAGGATGGCGTGCGCCTGCGCAACATTAAGGAAGCGCTGAAGCTACAGGGCATAGACAGTGGTACCGAAACACCCAAAAGCCCCTCGGCAGACAAAAAGACCCCTACCGACCCATTCAGCCGCGCTGACAACTAGGCGCGTAGCCGAGCCCGTACAAAATACTGAAAGCCACAGCCCTGCTGTGGCTTTTCTGTGTGGCGATGTGCCTACTTTTTTGTAAGATCGAGGCATGAAAAGAGAGACGCGGTTTTTGCAGGCATATATGGTATTGTTTGCCATCAGCCTGGCAGCCTGTGGGGTACACATTACGGAGTACGACCTGAAGTACAACCCCTATAAGGAGGCACAGACCCTGGTGTTTGACAAGGCAGGTGCTGGCCCCTACCGGCTGTACGTATTGGGCTGGCGCAAGATGCGCGACCAGAAACCCCGCTCCTTTGGCACCGTGCCCAGCCTGCAGGTGTATGCCAGCACCTTTGAGGATGCCCGCATGAGCCGCCGCGACCCCGCGCCCATGCTGCTGTATATAGAGCGCACCACTATGCAGGCACCCATGCTGCTACAGATACGCCTGGACGACCTGGGCTACAGCGGGCGTGTGAGCCAGCAGAGCAACTGGGACGATAGCCTGACTGTGAAAGCCGGAGAGTACGAGGATGTAGAAGTGGTAGAAAATGAGCTACACCACGAGCCCGATGAACTAACCGCCTATGCAAAAAGAGTATACTGGAGCAAACGCCATGGCCTGATCGCCATAGACATGAGCAATGGGCTGCGCTACGAGCTGAAGCGGATAGAACCCGCGGAGTAGCCCGAAACAGACGGGAGACCCGGCTGGCCACCACCTGGCGCTGCACAGCACTGGGCCACCGATGCAGGAGGCTACAGACAAGCGGTCCCGGCCCGCCTATCCCCGGGCGCGAAAATCCAGCTGGTAAGACAGCAGTAGCAAGGCCAGTGCCGCAGGTGCTACGGCCATATCGGGCAGAATGGGTGCCTGGATAAGCAGGCAGCAAAGGGCCCCGCTGAGATTGAAAAAAAAGCCCGCATAGGCCCACTCCTTCAGTATGCGCTGCCTTGAGAAAACCAGGGCGCATACGCCCAGTAGCTTCCAGCCGGCTAATACATAAAGCAGGTAATAAGGCAACTGTAAAGCCTGGGCAGATAGCACAACAGCCGGGGCTTGCGTAAGCTCGCTAACCGCTGCGCCCATGATGAAAAGGACAAACAGTAGCGTGGGCAGTGAACGGAAACGAAACCTCTGATAGATCATATAATGCGTGAATAAAAACCAGGGCAAAAGTAGGGCCGACCAGTAAGCTGCGCCTTGATATAAATTCAGAAACAGGAACTGATGCTTGACCTGGATCAAGATTGCGCCATCTGCCTGCGTATCCGGCTGAGTGCCTCGGGCGAAACACCCAGATAGCTGGCAATCATGTACAGGGGAAAGCGGCGTAGTACGCCCGGACGTTCCTGTAGCAGATGCCGATAGCGGTCTATGGCTGGCAGGGTAAGCAGCTGGGTATAGCGCTGGATCAGCCAAATAGCCGTCAAGTCTGCCATTTGCTTGCCAAAGCGCAAAAAATTGGTGCTATGGGTATAGAGGTCCTCCAGGTCCCTCCGCTCAATGCTCAGCAGGCGGCAATCTTCTATGGCCTCTATGGCGAGGGCGCTGGGGCTACCTGTGGATAGGCTGTTTATTTCGGTGAAAAAGTGGTTATCCAGAAAGAACTGACCCGTAACCTGTTTGCCGTCCTGCAGCAGGTACACATGGGCAGCCCCCTCTACCATAAAGTGAAAGTGTGCGCATACAGCTCCAGGCTGTAGGATGTGGCTACCCCGCTTCGCCAGATGAAAGTGAAAGTATGGAACAGCCATGGCCCAGTCCTCCTCTGTAATGGGCTGATAGCGGTTAATCTGTGATTTAAGCTGCTGGTACACCCGGTAACTAGACAGTTAGATTTTGCAGTGCCGGGGCATTTTGGGTAGCCTAAATTACCCTTGCCCTAGCGAGGCACAGACTCTCCCCCCGGCCCTACGGCCGAGCGCATGGGGCAGTTTGGGCTGCACTCTATGTAGGGCAGGTCGCTATCCAGGCGCTGCTCAAAGTGTGGACTTAGGTAGGGGATGCCCAGGTTTAGCCCCCGCAGGATGAGGAGCGCCGCCACCAGCACACCTGTGAGGCGGATGCTGTGGCGTGCCCAGCGGAAACGCAGCAGCCGGTGGCCAGCCAGGCTCAGGGCCAGCATCATAGGCACAGTACCCAGGCCAAAGGCAACCATAAAGCCCACGCCCCGCAGCAGACTTCCGCCCTCCAGGGCCCCTGCCAGGGCAGCATACACGAGGCCACAGGGCAGCAGGCCGTTTATTACCCCCAGCATGTACAGGCTGCCTGGGCTGCCACCCGCCCCCAGATAGCGGCCTAACCGCAGGCGCACCCAGCCCGCCATCCGCACCAGCGGGCCACCGCCCGCGCGCTCCATGGCGGGCAGCAGCAGCAGCAGCAGCAGAATAAGCAAACCCGAGAGCAAACTGAGGTAGCGCTGGGCAGGCGTGGCGGCTATGCCATAGCCCAGCAGGCCCATAGCCAGGCCCAGCAGGCTGTAGGTGCTGATCCGGCCCAGGTTGTATAGCAGGCGGCCCAGCAGCATGGACTTAGCCCTACCACTCGGCAGGGCCATGGCCAGGGGGCCACACATGCCGGCGCAGTGCAGGCTACCTACCAGGCCCATGCCCAGAGCTATACTCATAGCCCAGGCGGTACTCATGGCAGGCTCAGGAATTGGGTGTGGAGGTAGGCCTTACCCCCGTCTTGCCACTGCAGGCGGGCTTCCCAGCGGCCAGGCTGCAGGCGGTGCAGGGGCACCACGGCCCGGTGGCTATCCAGGCGTACGATCAGGTCCTGGCTCGGGTCATTGGGCCGCAGTAGGCTCAGCCGGATGTCTGTGGCCCCCTCCTGCGGTATTTCCACCTGTAGGCCACCCGTGCCTGTGCCTGTGCGCAGGCTGGGCTGGCGAGGTAGGGCCAGGGTGTTGCGCCGGGCTTGCAGCTCTTGCTCGTAGTTCAGGCCCTGCTCATAGGCATGGGGCTCGGGGGGCTCAGCCTTCTGTAGCAGGGTGTAGGTCAGAAAACCCATCATCAGCAGCATAAAGGCACCCAGCGAAAGCGCAAGGCCCAGACCCCAGTTCCATCTGCTTTTACCCGTGTGCATGTGCGGTGGAGATTGAATGACTAGTGAATGGGACCGGTGAACTGGATTTTTTCTTCCACAAGCAATTCCTCGCCGCTGTAAACACCAATTTTCACATCCGTATGATAGCCCGTCATCTTTGCGCGGGGCAGGCTCAGGATCAGCAGGCCCGCAACACGGTCTCCAGCCGGCACCAGGCGGTTCTGTGTCATGCCATTCAGCCGCAGCTCGCCCCCGGCGGGGTGCAGCAGCTGGTAGTGGATCACCTTGTCATCGTTGGTCTTGTTCACCAGCTGATACTGAAAGGTGTTGACAAAGCGGCCCCGGTCGTCGCGGCTATAGGTGGTGCCGGGCATACGCGTCAGGATAGACTGTACGTCTGAACGCAGCAGCAGCAGAGTAATGACCACCCCCAGCAGCACGGTGAGCACCACCGCGTACGCCTTCATACGCGGGGTGAAGCGGAAAGGCTTCTTCAGGGCAATCTCGTTCTGGGTGGCATAGCGCACCAGGCCGCGCGGCTTGCCTATCTTGTCCATAATGTCGTCGCAGGCATCTATGCAGGCCGTACAGTTTATGCACTCCAGCTGGGTACCATTCCGGATGTCGATGCCGGTGGGGCACACCTGTACACACTGGTAGCAGTTGATGCAGTCTCCCAGGGTGCGGGTTTCCTCCTTTTTGTATTTGCCCCGCGGCTCGCCCCGGCTGTAGTCATAGGCCACCACCAGGCTGTTGTTATCCAGCAGCACGCCCTGCAGGCGGCCATAGGGGCAGGCCACAATGCACACCTGCTCGCGAAAGCGTGAGAAGACAAAGTAGAAAACGGTGCTGAAAACCAGCATACCCGAAAAGCCTGCCAGATGCTTGGCCGGGCTCTCGGTTACGATCTCGATCAGCGCCTCGCTACCAATCAGATAGGCCAGAAAGGTATTGCCAATCAGGAAGGAAAACAGCCAGAAGAGGCTGTGCTTGGCCACACGCTTGGTTATTTTTTCGCTGTTCCAGGGCTGCTGGGTCAGGCGGCGCTGGGCGGGGGCATCTCCGTCTATCCAGTACTCTATGCGCCTGAATACAAACTCCATGAAGATTGTTTGGGGGCACACCCAGCCGCAGAAGATGCGCCCAAAGGCTACGGTGAAGATAACCAGCCCGACAATGGCCGTGAGGGCAACGAGTGCGAAGAGATAAAAATCCTGTGGCCAGAAGGGCTGACCGAAGAGGACAAACTTGCGCTCCAGAAAGTTGAACAGCAGCAGCGGCTGGCCGCCTATGCGCACGAATGGAGCTGCAAACAGAAAGCCAAGGTACACCCAGCTGAGGACGCGCCTGCGACGAAGGAAACGGCCGGTAAAGAGCTTGGCATAGATCCACTTGCGTTTACCCTTCTCGTCCAGCGTGCCGATGGTATCGCGAAAGCTTTCGTCCATGTCATACCCCAGGGTGCCATCCGGCCGGATGTAGCTGGGCGCTGCTTCCGCACCGGGCACCGACGAGGCGGAACCCGGGGATGAGCCTGTATGGGTATGGGGTTGCTCCATGGCTGTAAGGTGCGTGGGGGGGTTATACGCCCTTGGCTTCCACGGTGGCCGTGTCGGCCGGGCTGGCCTTCTCCGCCTCGCCTGCTGCGGGGGCCTTTTCGCCCTCGGGGGCACGTCCTTTGGCAGGGGGCAGGCTCAGGATGTAGCTGGCCACCTGGGCACGCTGTTTGGGTTTCAGAATGCCCTCCCAGGCAGCCATCCCCTTCTCTTGTACCCCCACGGTAATTGTGTTGAACACGTTCCCCACGGTGTGGCCATGGATCCAGTATTCATCCGTCAGGTTGGGGGCGTTTACACCCTGGCCCTGGTCTCCGTGGCAGGCTACGCAGTTTTCCTGAAAGATGGCCTTGCCCGCGGCCAGGTTTGTGGCATCCGTCAGCAGTTCCACCGTTTCGGCAGTTACCTTATCCAGCGCACCAGTAGCACGTTTTTCGGCCTCCAGTTCAGCCAGCTTCACCTCCCGGTCGTACTCCTCGGCCTGCAGGGGTGCGGCATTAAACACGTGAAACACCAGGAGGTACACCACGGCAAAGAGCACGGTACCGTACAGGATGTAGTTGAAGATAGGGGGGGCGGCATTGTCCAGCTCGGATATACCGTCGTAGTCATGGCCCAGTTCCTGATCGCTGTTGGCACGGGCAGGCTTTTGGCCCGTAAAGCGGCTCCAGCCCAGGCTAAACTTGGGTAGAGACACCCGTGGCAGGATGCTATAGCCGTATTTCTCGCGAAAGAAGTAGTCCAGCATCATGATGGTAGCAACCACCAGCACAATCACCACCACCAGCAGCAGGGCCACCAGGGAGAAGAGGAACCAGAACAGCTCGCTGGTAGCCAGGGGGTTAGCACCGGCCTGGGTGGTAGCGGGCTCGGCAGCGGCAGCTAGCAGGGTGGTGCCAGGCAGCAGGCCCAGGAGGAAAAGTAGAAGGCGTTTCATGACGGGTCAGAATCAGGGTGAACTTGGGGAGAATCGGCATCCAGAAACGGAAGCTGCTTGAGGGCCTGAATCTTGCGGTTCTCCTGGGTGTATACCAGGAAGACGACCAGCAAGAAAAAGGCGCCGAAGAGGATAAAGGCAAGCGCCGGATAGATACTCAGGGCTTCCAGGTCTTGCAAAAACTGTCTCATAGCAGGGTGGTATCAGGATAGTTCGTATTACTACTACTTACTACTTAAAGATTTTCCGATTTCGGCCTTCTGCCCGGCGGGTGGCACAGCCTTTATGTCTGTACCCAGGCGCTGCAGATAGGCAATCAGGGCAATAATCTCGGTATCCATGGGCACTTGTACGGCGTTGCCCTCGGTGCTCAGTTCTTTATCCAGGCGCAGCTTTATGGCCTTGGCCTGCTGCCACAGGTCTTCCTCGGCCTTGCGCTCATACCCGGCCTCGTAGGGCACACCCAGGGTACGCATGGCGGCTATCTTGTTGGGCAGCAGCGCTACATCCAGCTTGTTTTCGTGCAGCCACTTGTAGCGGGGCATAACGGAGCCCTGCGAGGTAAGGGTGGGGTCATACATGTGGTTGTAGTGCCAGCTATCCAGATACTTGCCACCCAGGCGGTGCAGGTCTGGCCCTGTGCGGCGGCTACCCCACAGGAAGGGGTGGTCGTACACAAACTCGCCAGCCTTGCTGTACTCACCGTAGCGCACCGTCTCGTTCCGGAATGGGCGCACCCACTGGCTGTGGCAGTTGTAGCAGCCCTCGCGCATGTAGATGTCTCGGCCCTCCAGCTCCAGGGGGGTGTAGGGCTGCACACTGGCTATGGTGGGCACGTTGCTCTCTATCAGGAAGGTCGGCATCATCTCAATAACCGTACCGATGAGGATGGCTACCACACTAAGCACCATGAACTGCACGGGGCGGCGCTCCAGCACGCGGTGCCAGGCATATTTGCCATCGGGGGTCAGGTTGTGCTGCAGGGCGGGATAGCTGTCTGGCTCGTTGGCCACCAGCTTGCCCTGCTTCACGGTTTTCACCACGTTGTAGATCATGACGATGAGGCCTACCAGGTACAGGGTGCCACCCAGGGCGCGCACATGGTGCAGGGGCAGGATCTGTAGGGTAGTTTCCAGGAAGTTGTTGTACACCAGGTAGCCATCGGCATCAAACTCTTTCCACATCAGGCCCTGCGTAAAGCCGCTGAAGTACATGGGGATAACCCACAGCAGGATGCCCAGTGTGCCGATCCAGAAGTGCGCATTGGCCAGCCGCTTGCTGTACAGCTGGGTGCCAAAGAGGCGTGGGATCATCCAGTACAGGATGCCAAAGATCATGAAGCCATTCCAGCCCAGGGTACCCACGTGTACGTGCGCCGGAATCCAATCGGTAAAGTGGGCTATGCTGTTGATGGTTTTGGTAGAGAGCATGGGCCCCTCAAAGGTGGCCATACCGTAGGCCGTAACCGCTACCACGAGGAATTTCAGGACGGGATCCTCTCGCACGCGGTCCCAGGCGCCGCGCAGGGTGAGCAGGCCATTCAGCATACCCCCCCAGCTAGGGGCTATCAGCATGATGCTGAAGACCACACCCAGGCTCTGTGCCCAGTCGGGCAGGCTGCTATACAGCAGGTGGTGTGGCCCGGCCCAGATGTAGATGAACACCAGGCTCCAGAAGTGTACAATACTGAGCCGGTAGCTGTACACAGGCCGGTTGGCCGCCTTGGGCAGGTAGTAGTACATCAGCCCCAGGAAAGGGGTAGTGAGGAAAAAGGCTACTGCATTGTGGCCATACCACCACTGCACCAGGGCATCCTGCACACCGCTGTACATGCTATAGCTCTTCAGGGCGGCTATGGGCAGCTCTATGGAGTTGACAATGTGTAGTACGGCAACGGTTGCAAACGTGGCGATGTAGAACCAGATGGCCACATACATGTGCCGCACGCGCCGTTTCAGGATGGTGCCTATCATGTTGATGCCAAAAACCACCCACACCAGGGCAATGGCAATGTCTATGGGCCACTCCAGCTCGGCATACTCCTTGCTGGTAGTAATACCCAGGGGCAGGGTGATGGCGGCAGAGAGGATAATGAGCTGCCAGCCCCAGAAGTGTATTCGGCTCAGGGTATCGCTAAACAGCCGGGCCTTCAGCAGGCGCTGCAGGCTGTAGTAGATGCCGGCAAACACCAGGTTGCCTACAAAGGCGAATATGGCAGCATTGGTGTGCAGCGGCCGGGTGCGCCCAAAGGTAGTATAGGGCGTATCCAGGTTCATGGCCGGGCTAAAGATCTGGAGGGCCACCAGCACACCCACCAGCATGGCCACAAAGCCAAAGACCAGGGTGGCAATGACAAACATCCATACAATCTTGTTGTCGTAGCTGAAGTGCTCCACCGGTGCGTTGGGGTCCGTGTGGGGCTTTGCGGGGGGCGCGGATGCGGGGGTACTAGTCATGATTCAGGATTTTCGGTATCGTCGAATAACATGCGGATGGGTGGTGTGTCGGTATCCTCATACTGCCCGCTGCGCACATTCCACACAAAGGCAGCCAGAAAGATCATAGCAATCAGCAGGCTGAACCCGATGAGTATGAAGATGACTTCCATGGGTGCAAGTAAATAAATATTGGAACTTAAAAGGACTGATAGATGCCAGACAGAAACATGATTTTCATCATTTCTTCACATTGAGCCCCAGCCTGCGTGCATCCCGGTAGCACAGCCAGGTGGAAAGGCCCACCACCCCCACCGAGCTGAGGGGCATCAGGATGGCAGCCACTACGGGTGCCAGGGTGCCCTGTACGGCAAAGCTAAGCCCGATGAGGTTGTACACCAGCGATAGGGCCGTGCAGGTGTGCAGGTTTCGGCGGCTGTGGCGTGCCAGGGCCAGCAGCTGCGGCAGCCGGGGCAATGAGTCGGCGTGCAGGATGGCATCTGCTGCGGGGCTAAAGCTACTGGTATCCTCTGTAACGGCTATGCCTACCCGGGCCACCCGCAGGGCCCCTGCGTCGTTCAGCCCATCGCCCAGCATGGCCGCCCGGTGGCCGGCGGCGGCCAGCTGCTCCATATAGGTCAGCTTGCTCTCGGGCTGCTGCCTGAATTGCAGGTGTGCAAAGAGGGGCCGCAGCTGGGCCTCGTCTGTAGGCTGGTCTCCACTCAGCAGGTGCAGGCGGTAGTCTTGCCCCAGGCTGCCCAGCCACTGCTGCATGTGTGGCCGGTAGCGGGCCTGTAGGCTGTAGTGCCCCACATACTGCCCGTCTAGCTGCACATGCACCTGGCTATCGGCAGCCCCATCTGCGCTGCCGGTGGCCCCGGCATAGCTGGCGCTGCCCAGCCGCAGGCTGTGGCCCCCCACCCTGCCCTGCACACCCATGCCCGGGGTTTCGGCCAGCTCGGCTACGGGTGCAGGCGGCTCGGGTGCGTGCAGGCGGGCGTGCAGCGCCCGGCTAAGGGGGTGGGTACTCTGGGCCGCCAGGGTAGCCACCAGCTGCTCGGCCTCGGGGCCCATAGGGGCTGCCTGGGGCTGGGCAGCCTGCCAGGCCAGCGTACCCGGCTGGGTGAGGGTGCCGGTTTTGTCAAAAACCAGGGTATCCAGGCCGGCCAGCTGCTCCACCACATCAGCCCGCCGCAAATACAGGCCCTGGTGGCCCAGGATGCGGCTCATGTGCCCGTATGTAAAGGGTATGGCTATGGCCAGGGCACAGGGGCAAGCCACAATGAGCACCGAGGTGGCAGCAAACAGGGCTTGGCTCGGGTCGGCCCACAGCCAGTAGAGGGCTGTGCCTGTAGCCAGCACCAGGATGGCCAGGGTAAAATAGCGGCCCAGCAGGTTCAGCCGTTCCGACTCGGTCTGCTCGCCCTTGTACTCTTTCCGGAATGCGGGCAGGTTCCACAGCCGGCTTATCTGGCTCTGGCGCATGGGGCGCTGTACCCGCAGCTCCAGGCTGGTGCCTAGCACCCGGGCACCAGCATACACGGCTTCGCCCCGCTGGGCGGGTATGGGGTGGCTCTCTCCGGTAGCAAAGCTGTAGTCCAGGGTAGCGGTGGCAGACAATAGCTCGGCATCCGCAGGCACTACCTCTCCGTGCCGCACCCGGATGCGGTCGCCCACGGCCAGCTGCCGCACAGGCACGGGGCGTTCCTGCCCATCCGCCTCCAGGCGCAGGCTGGCCAGGGGCAGGTAGGCCCGGTAGTCGCGGTCGAAGGCCAGGGCCAGGTACGTCCGGGCCTGAAAATACTTGCCCAACAGCAGGAAAAAAATGAGGGCGGCCAGGCTATCCAGGTAGCCCATGCCCGTATCGGTCAGTATCTCCCACAGGCTAACGCCCAGCATGGCCAGCATGCCCAGGGCCAGGGGTTGGTCTATCACAAAGCGGCGTGCCAGCAGGCCCTGCCAGCTGCTGCGCAGGTAGTCTCTGCCGGCGTAGAAGAGCACGGGAATGCTGAGCAGCAGGCTGATGAAGGCAAACAGGCGGCGATACAGCAGGGGCACCTCGCCCGCGTTGGTGTATTCCGGTAAGCTGAGTAGCATGAGGTTTCCGAAGCAGAAGCCCGCCACGCCAATCTGATACAGCAGCCGCCTGGGCACGCCGTTGGGCCGCTGCCCCCGGGTACCCGAGCCAGACAGCTGGGGCGGATAGCCAATGCGCTGCAGCAGGCGTACCAGCTCGCTAAGGGGGAGCTGCTGCCGGCTAAAGGTGATGGTGGCCTGCTTGCGCGGCAGGCTCACCTCTACCTGGCCTATACCCGGGTGCAGGCGGTACAGCCGCTCCAGCAGCCACAGGCAGCTGCTGCAGTGGATGGCGGGCAGCTGTAGGGTGATGGTGGTGCGGTCTCCGTCCGACACATCGATCAGCGACCGGAAGGTCTCTTCTTCATCCAGGTAGCCCTGTGCCTGTGCCGGCTCGGCCTGCTTGTGGCCTGGCCGGTCGTTCAGGCTGTAGTAGGTATCGGCCATCCGGTGGTCTGCCAGCAGGCTGTACACCGTTTCGCAGCCCCGGCAGCAGAAGGCATGCCCACCCGCCCGGATAGGCTGTGCGGGCAGGGGGTCTCCGCAGTGGTAGCAGGTAGTAGCAGCAGGTTGCATGGGTATAAATATAAGAAATCAGGGGGTAGTAAAGAGCCAGGACAAAGACGTGTGTGCAGGCTCGGCCGAGCGCAGATAGGGCTGCAGGCGCTGGCGCAGGCCAGGCCAGGCATGCAGCGGCAGCACTACCAGGGTATTGGGCTTCAGCACGATCTGCAGGTCGCGCCCATCCAGCTGGTGGGTGTGGTAGAAGGAGGGATGCGCATAGTAGGCCTGTATATAGCGCAGCAGCCTCTTCTGGTCCATCTCTCCCCCGGCCGTGCAGGGCAGCCCAGCGCTCAGCAGCGTGAGCGACCGTGGCCTGTGCACGGGCAGCAGCAGGTGCAGGTACTGCTTGATGCAGGCCGGATCGCTACAGAATAGCAAGGCGGCCTGGGCCTGGGCTGCGCCGGGTATATACAGGGGGGCCTGCGGGGCAGGAGCCTGGGCCCCGCCCGGGGTGGAAAACCAGGAAAGCCCTGGCAGCAGCTGCCGGTCCACCACCAGCAGGTCGCTGTAGCGTGAGGCCTCCAGCAGGCGGGCTTCGGGCCGCTGCCCATCTGGCAGGATCAGCTCGTTTCCCGACTGCTCAGCCCACTGCAGGATAGCCTGAAACCCATCTGGCTCGGTACCCCCTGTGCCTGCCGGGCTGTACGGCCTGCCAGGCTGAACAGGGGCGGGCGCAGTGCGTGTACTGGCAGTGGCTACGGCAGCTGGTTCCCGATCGGGGGGGCTTATCAGCAGGTCGGCCTGTATGGGGTGCAGGGGCGCACGCAGGCGGGCCATTGCCGCTAGTAGCAGGGGGGCCTGGGCTGGGTCGGTGAGTATGGCTGTGATCTTTTTCATCCGCCGGGAAAAAACACCCTGCTGCAAGATGCGCAAAGACAGGCGGCCAAAACATGAGGCCCATGCCGCCAAAATATGATTTATCTCAGTGAATGGGCACCCCAGGCCCACACGCTAGGCGTAGGTGCGCGCAATGCGCCTGAGGGCCGGCAGGTCCTGGATGTGGATGCGCTTGCCCTGGAGGCTGATAACGCCGTCGGACTTCAGCTCGCTGAGCAGCCGGATGGCGGTCTCGGTGCTGGTACCCGTAATGTTGGCAATATCCTCTCTGGGCAGCTGGATGCCGATTTGTACTTCATTCTCCTTGCCAAAACTGTCGTAGAGCAGGAGCAGTGTTTCGGCCAGGCGCTCGCGCACGGTCTTTTGGGCCATACTGGTCAGTCGGTCTGCCGCTATGCCCAGCTCGTGGCACAGGCTCTGCATCAGCTTTCGGCTCAGGTCTGGCTGTGCTTCCAGTACTTTTATAAACTCATCGCGCGGAACAAAGCAGGCAACAGACTCATCCAGGGCCTCGGCCGAGGCCGTATAGGGCTCATCCGCAATCAGGGCACGGTAGCCCAAAAAGTCGCCCGGCTTGGCCAGGTACAGGATCTGCTCCTTGCCATCAGGGCCAGCCTTGTAGATCTTGAATACGCCCTTGTTTACACAGAATAGGCCGAGTGGCTGGTTGCCCTCAAAGAAAATGATCTGCCCCTTCCGGTACGCATTCGACGACTTGTGGGCATCGATCAGCTCCAGGGTCTGGTGCCCACAAAAACGGAAGAGGGAACTGGCGTGTGCATTGCACAGGGAACAGTCTATCTTGTCCTGACGCATAAGGAATCCGGATTTTTTTCTTGCAACACTGGCCTACAAATATACACGCGTCCGTATACACCTGCCGGATTATCTGGCCTGTATGCCGTCAAAAATATGTGAACTGGATTGTATTGTCCCACATAAGTTTTAGCTTTCAAGCATGAAAGGTTTTGGATGCAGCCTGCCTGCCCTGGCCATCCTGCTGCTGGCCTGTAGCACCAGCGAGGAAGGGATACGCGCCGAGTATCGCCCGCTTACCGAGGCCGTGTATGCCAGCGGTGTGCTGGAGCCAGCTAACCGCTACGAACTGTATGCCAAAGCGCCGGGCATCCTGCTGAAAAAGTATGTGGAAACAGGCGACACAGTAGCCCGTGGGCAGCTGCTATTCGAGCTGGATAACGGACAAGAAAAAGCACGGACCGCACAGGCCGAGGTGCTGTACAAAACCAGCCAAAAAAACTACGGCCTGCACAGCAGCGTGATTGCCCAACTGAGGGCCGAGCTGAAGCTGGCTGCGGAAAAGCTGCGACAGGATAGCCTGAACTATGCCCGCTACACGGCCCTGCACGCAGAGAATGTGGTGCCAGCGGCGCAACTGGAGAATGCGGCACTAGGCTATGAAAGCAGCCTGCGGAACCTGCAGGCCCTGCAGGCCAAGCTGCAAACCCAACAGAACCTGGCTAGCGCCGAGCTGGCCAATGCCGAGGCACAGCTGCGCATAAGCAGCCTGCAGCAGGCAGACCAGCTGCTGACTAGCAGCATACCCGGCATGGTGTACAGCATACTATACGAACCGGGCGAACTGGTAACAACCCAAAAGCCTGTAGCCATACTGGGTAGCCCAGACAAGCTGGAGCTGCGCCTGAGTGTGGATGAGCTGGATATACACAAAATACGCATCGGCCAGCAGATTGTGGTGTCGCTGGACGCGTATCCAGACAGTGTGTATGCTGCCACGGTGTCTCGGATATACCCGATGCTGAATAGCCAGGACCTGACCTTCCGGGTAGATGCCGTACTGGCACAGGCCATGCCCGCGGCCTACGCAGGCCTGAGTGTGGAGGCCAACATCGTGATACAAACCAAAACCCGCGCCCTGGTGGTGCCCAAGGAGTACCTGATGGAGGGCGATAGCCTGAAGGTGGAGCTAGACGGCAAAACGCAGTACGTGGCTGTGCAAACAGGCATACAAAACTACAAGCTGGTAGAAATCCTGAGGGGCGTGGAGGCCGGTACGCTAATCCTGAAGCCGGAATGAACTACCGGCTGCTCTTCAGCATAGCGCGCACCCACCTGCTACAACGGCCCAAGCAGACCATACTGGCGGCCCTGGGGGTTACGTTTGGCATCGGCATGTACATCTTCATGATCAGCTTCATGGGTGGGCTGAATCGATTTCTGGACAACATCACCATAGAGAATACCCCCGATATACGCATCTACTACGAGCTGGAGTCTGACCGACCCCCAATTCTGGCAGGCAGCAGCCAGGGCAGAAACATCATCCTGCACCACCAGCGGCCCAAGCAGGAAAAGGAAAACCTGAAGAATGGCCTGCTGATGCTAGAGCTGGTGCAGGCCCACCCACTGGTGCGCGTGGCGGCGGCAAAAACAGGCACCCAGGCCTTCTTCAGCTACGGCAGCCAGGAGCTGAGTGGCAACCTGGAGGGCATACAGCCCGAGGCCGAAGCGGCCCTGTATACGCTAGACTATAAGATAAAGGAGGGAAACATTCGCAACCTGCGCCCGGGCGAGAATGACGTAATACTGGGCGAGGGCATGGCCAAGCTGCTGAGCCTGCGGGTGGGAGACCGGGTAGTGGTAACCACCCCCGCCGGGAACCGACTGCGTATGCAGGTGGTGGGCCTGCTGAATACGGGTGTAAAATCTGTAGACGACACCCGCGCCTACACCAGCCTGGCCACTGTGCAGAAACTACTGGGTGAAAGCAGCACCTACATAACCGACATAAGCATGCGCCTGAAGGACCGTGAGCAGGCCGATGCCATAGCCATGGCATTTGCCCGCCAGTTTGGCTACAAGGCTGAGAGCTGGCGCGAGGCCAACAAACAGTACGAAACTGGCAGCAAGATCCGCAGCATAATCGGCTATGCCGTATCGATCACCCTGCTGGTGGTGGCAGGCTTTGGCATCTTCAATATCCTGAGTATGAGCATACAGGAGAAAATGAAAGACATTGCTATCCTCAAGGCCATGGGCTTCAGCAGGCGGGATGTGCTCGGCATCTTCCTGATAGAGGCCATCACCATAGGCGTACTGGGGGGCACAGCAGGGCTCATCCTGGGCTTCTCCTTCTCGTACGTCATTAGCATTACCACCTTCACGGCAGGGCAGATGTTTGATGTAAATACCTACCCGGTCAATTTCTACGCCAGCACGTATATAGCGGGTTTCCTGTTTGGGCTGATCACCACCACCCTGGCGGGCTACTTCCCCAGCCGAAAGGCAGGCGGCCTGGACCCCATAGCCATCATCCGGGCCTGATAAACGATGACGACACGCGGCATGTACCCAGATACCGAAGCTCCCCCCATCCTGCAGGCCAGCCACATCAGCAAGTGGTTTGAGAAACCCACGCGCTTCCAGGTGCTGAAGGACATCAGCTTCCACATTCATCCGGGCGAGTTCCTGGCGCTGATGGGCAAAAGCGGGAGCGGAAAGAGCACCCTGCTGTATGTGCTCTCTACCATGGACACAGACTATGAGGGTGAACTGCGCATAGGCGACACCTGCCTGAATGGCCAGTCGCAGCAGTTCCTGTCCGACTTCAGGGGCGCAAACATCGGCTTTGTGTTCCAGTTTCACTACTTACTCTCGTCCTTTACGGTACTACGAAACGTGATGCTGCCGGCCCTGAAGCTGGGCCGATACTCGCCTGCCGAGATAGAGCACCGGGCTGTAGAGAAGCTGAAACTACTGGGCCTGGAGGACCAGATGCACAAGCCCGCAAACAAGCTGAGCGGCGGCCAGCAGCAGCGGGTGGCCATAGCCCGTGCGCTGATAAATGACCCGCTGATCATCATGGGAGATGAGCCTACGGGCAACCTGGACAGCCACAACTCGGCCATCGTGTTCGACCTGCTGCGTGCCGTAAGCCAGGAGATGGGGCAGAGCATACTGGCGGTAACCCACGACCCAGACTTTGCCGCCCGCTGCGACCGGATCATAGAGCTGGAAGATGGCTACCTGCTGAGCGACGGCACGCCCAAAAAAGCCTCGGGATAGGCCTGCAGGGCCTTGTCTGCCGCACGGGCCAGCACCCCCTCCATATACGCATGGCCCCGCACCGCCCCCCGCGTAAGCACCACCAGGATATAGCGGTGGCCCTGGTAGTCTATCAGGGCCGCATCGTTGCAGCTGCCGAAAAAGGTGCCCGTCTTGTGGTAGAGTGCAGCCCCGGCAGGCAGGGCTGCGGCTATGCGTGCCTGGCCCAGGTGGCGGTGCCGCATGGCCTGATACAGGCGCTGCCGGGTGGTCGGCTGTAGTAGCTCTCCTGCCTCCAGGCGCTGCCACAGCTGGCCATAGGCCAGGGGGGTGCCGGTGTCCAGGGTGTCTTGCCGCCAGCGCTGCTCAGCCAGGCTACGCTCGGCTGCACTCAGCCCCCACTCGTAGCGTTGGTTCAGGCCTGCTATGCTCCGCTCGTGCATAAGCGGCAGGGGGCGCTGGGTGTAGTCGGCAAAGAGCTGGATCACCTTCCGGTCTACCCGCAGGCCCGTTATCCCCCAGGCATTCATCCGCTGCTGCACAGCCCATGGCCCTCCGGCCAGGCCAAGCAGTATGTCTGTGGCTGTGTTATCGCTCTCTTGCAGCATCAGGTCTAGCAGCTGGCCCACACTGCGCTGCACGGCCCCCTGCTGTAGCGCCCACTGTAGCAGGCCACTGCCCGGGCAGTAGTCCCAGCTGTGCAGGCTTAGCACACTGTCCAGCCGCAGGCGGCCCTCTTCGTGCAGCTTCAGCACATGCAGGGCTATGGGCAGCTTGTACACGCTGGCCATCTGGAAAGGGGTGCGCTCTCTGTAGCTAAAATAGTGCGCATCCCCCACGCGCTGCATATACACGCCCAGCTCTACCCCCCAACTGCGTTCCAGCAGGGCTAGCTCCCTGTCCAGCCAGGCATTGGGGTGCCGCAGCGTATCGGCTACCGCGTAGCTGCCGGGTGCACTGGGTGCCGGAAGCTGGGCACCAGTGCCCCCGGGCCAGGCCCAGGCTAGCAGCAGGCCTACGGCTACACAGCCGGTAAATATCCAGTTCAGACCCATCTTGGCTGCCATACCCAGCCAAAATACGAAGCACAAGCGGGATATAGGCAGCCCGGAGGCATTCTTTTTGCCAGGCAAGATGGACAGCATAAATGAACGCACATACGGGCCTGAAAAGAACAGGCCCATGCGGCGCCAGGCTAGGAACCGTGCATCCAGTGCTGCTTGGCCAGTAGCGTCTCCTCCGGCTCCGGATGTTCCGGGTCGGGCACACAGCAGTCTACGGGGCACACAGCTGCACACTGGGGCTCTTCGTGGAAGCCCATACACTCGGTACACTTGTTGGGCACGATGTAGTAAAAATCCTGCGAAACAGGATCATACCTTTCGTCTGCCGCTACGATTACCCCCCCGCCAAAGTCAATGTTGCCCTTTAGCGTCGTTCCATCCGAAAAGGCCCACTGCTGGGCTGGTTCATAGATGGCCGTATTGGGGCATTCCGGCTCGCAGGCCCCGCAGTTTATACATTCCTGAGTAATGATGATAGCCATGTTTACAAGATATTGGAAATGAATTGGGTGCTGTTAGGTAGCGCGAAGCGCGTATAGGGCCTTTTCGGCTGCGTTCAGCGTTTTATCGATAAGATCATCGGTATGACAAGTGGAGAGGAACCAGCTTTCATAAGCTGAGGGGGGAATGAACACCCCAAGTGCCAGCATAGCCCTAAAAAACCGGCCGTAGGCTTCAGCATCGGCCTGCCTGGCCTGGCTATAGGTATGCACCCTGTCTACCCCAAAGTGCAGGCTAAGCATGCTGCCCTGCTGATTGATCACCTGCTGTATTCCCCTGGCATCAAACAAGTGCCTAAGCCCGCTGGCCAGTGCCCGCGCCCGTTCATCCAGGGTGGTATACAGGCCAGGAGCCAGCTGCCGGATGGCCTGCAGCTGGGTGCTGCCCGCCACACAGGCCAGCGGGTGGCCCGCCATGGTGCCTGCCTGGTACACCGGCCCTGCCGGTGCCAGTAGATCCATAAAACGAGCCGGACCTGCCAGGGCAGCCAGGGGCATGCCGCCGCCCACTATTTTGCCCAGGGTTATCAGGTCTGCCTGGCAGTCAAAAAGCTCCTGCGCGCCCCCCAGTGCCAGCCTGAAGCCAGTCATCACTTCATCAAAGATGAGTAAGGCCCCGGTGGTGGTGCACCGCTGCCGTAGGCCCGCCAGAAAACCAGGCTGCGGGGGCACACAGCCCATATTTCCGCATACCGGCTCTACAATAATGGCTGCCAGCTGGCCGGCATAGGCCTCCAGCACCGCATCCAGGGCAGGCAGGTCGTTATAGGGCACTACAAGGGTGTGGCCGGCCAGGGCACCTGCACTGTCGGCTATTCCCAGGGTAGCCATCCCGCTGCCGGCAGCTACCAGAAAGTCGTCTGCATGCCCGTGGTAGCCGCCGTCAAACTTGAGGATGTAGGTACGCCCGGTGTAGGCCCTTGCCACGCGTATGGCCGTCATGCAGGCTTCGGTGCCCGAGCACAGCAGGCGTACACGCTCGGCCTGTGGAACCAGCTGCTGTATCTGCTGGGCCAGCAGCAGCTCGGCAGGGCTACAGGTGCCGGTGCAGAAGGCGTGCTGGGCAGCCTGCTGTACGGCCTGAACCACGGGCGCATAGGCGTGGCCCAGCAGCATGGGGCCCCAGGCACCCACGTAGTCTATCAGTTGGGTTCCATCCACGGTATACAGCATGGCTCCTTCGGCCCGCTGTGTGTAAAACGGATGGCCACCCACCTTGCCGAAGGATCGAACCGGGCTATTTACCCCACCGGGCATTACCCGGCCGGCCTGGGCATATAGGTCGGCACTAGTTTGCATCGGTGTATTCCTGTTGGTTTAGCAGGGTAGCAGCATACTCGGCAAAGTAGGTGGCTATCAGCTGGGCACCGGCGCGCCGGAGGGAGATCAGGGTTTCGAGTACGGCATCCTCCAGCCGCAGGGCACCCAGCTGTGCAGCATGGCGTATTCGCCCGAAACCTGGTAGGCAGCCAGGGGCAGCTGGCTGTGCTGGCCTAGGCGCATCAGTACATCCAGGTAGGGCAGTCCGGGCTTAACCATCAGGATATCAGCGCCTTCTTGCTCATCCAGCAGGGCTTCTCGTATCGCCTCCTGCACGTTGGCCGGGTTTAGCTGGTAGGTTTTCTTGTCGCCAAATGCGGGCGCAGATTCCAGGGCATCTCGAAATGGGCCATACAGGCTGCTGGCATACTTCGCACTATAACTCATAATGCCGGTATCGGTATGTCCAGCCATGTCTAGCCTGCGGCGTATGGCACCCACACGCCCATCCATCATATCCGACGGGGCTACAAAGTCGGCCCCTGCCTGGGCGTGCAGCACAGCCATCTGGGCCAGGATCTTTACCGTCTCGTCGTTCAGCACACGGCCGGCCCGCACAATGCCGTCGTGCCCGTGGCTGGAGTAGGGGTCCAGGGCAATGTCGGTAAACAGCGGCATATCGGGCAGCCGCTGTTTGATTGCATGTATGGCCTGTGGCATCAGGCCGCGCTCATTCAGGGCTTCCTTGCCTGTATTCTCTTTTTTCGAAGCGGAAATTTTTACAAACAGCAGGATGCCTGCTATGCCCAGCCGGTGCCAGTGCTGCGCTTTTTCCAGGGCTTGGTCCAGGCTGTATACATACTGGCCAGGCATGCTGGATATGGCGTGCCGAACATTGGTCCCCTCGGTAACAAAGAGGGGCGCCAGCAGATGTGCGGGTTCCAGGTTCGTTTCTGCCAGCGCATGCCGCATGCGGCCATGGTGCCGCAGCCTGCGCAGCCGCACAGGCAGGCCTTGTGGGCCATATATATGCTCTAGGGTGGTGAGTGACATGATAAAGGGAAGTAAATCGGGTGGAAAAATGTGGGGGGGGGAAGGATACTTGCACCCTAGCCCAGCTGTGCCTGCACATAGTCTATCAGCTGGGGCATATTCAGGCCGCAGCTTGGGTAGCTAAGTGGGTGGTGGGCATAGTGCTGCCGGAGAGCCTGGCCGGTAGTAGGCCCGATGCCATAACATCGCATGGACTGCGACCAGTAGTGCTGCCAGCCTAGCGATGCTACTACGGCACTGGGGCTACAGAATAAAAGCCCCTGTGCCAGGCTGGCCTCATCAGGTGGGGGGGTATGCACGGAATACCTGAAATACGTATGCAATGCCCTGTACCGAATCCCGGCTTGGGTAAGGATGGCCGCCAACTCGGGCCGATGCCCGGGGCTGGTCCAGTGTACTACCTGCTGCACAGTGGCTTGGCTGCGTATGTAGTGGGCCAGTATGGCGCCCTGTGGCACCGGGCATATCTGTGCCTGGCAGCTACCGACCGGTAGGGCCGCTGCCGTAGCGGTGCCAATGGCGTACAGGGTTTCGGGTACCTGGCTGGCATCCAGGTAGGGCAAGGCAGCGGAGAAAGCTGCTGCAGCGCGTGGGCTGGTAAACACCCAGGCGGTACTACCGGGTGTGCTCGTAGTGTGCGCACCCAGCTGCTGCAAGATGCGACCAGTGGGCAGCAGGGCCGTGCACAGCAGGGGCCAGGCAGCAAGCGCCAGCCCGCGCTGCTGTGCGTATAGCTGCAGGCTGGGGGGTAGTGGGCGGGTAAGGATAAGCGGTGCGGGAGGCATGGCAATATCTGTGTAGGCTAGTGGGCTGCCCAGGGCGAATAGGACATGGGCCTAGCCCCAGTGTGGGCCAGCCATGCCTGCCATACCCGGGCGGGCGACTGGGTGTGGAGTGTGTGCTGCCGGTATCTGAATACCTGCTGGGCGTGGTCTTTGTACCACAGCTGCAGTTTCAGTGTACGGCCCGGGGGCATTACCTGCGCCCACACACCCAGGGGGCTATCATAGTGTGCACCCAGTGCGCTGCATACATGGCGCTCCGTCATTACCTCCAGGTAGGTGGCCGGGTGGTTTAGTATACTTTTTAGGGCCCGCAACCTGGGGTCGTTCTTTCGGGCCACGATGGCTATGGCGCCCTGGCCAGGTGCAGGCAGCATCCAGGGCAGGTAGCTGTGTATGCGCAGCAGCAGGCCTAGCCGCTGCAAACCCGCTGCTGCCAGTATAAGCCCATCATACTCGCCCTCGTCCATCTGCTGCAGCCGGTGGGGCACACTGCCCCGCACGGGCAGTACGCTATGGTGCGCATAGCGGGCCTGCCACTGCAGCTTTCGCCGGTGGCTGCAGCTGCCCAGCACCAGGGGTTGCTCCAGCCTGGCTCCGGGCCTTAGTAGTAGGGCCTCTGCGGCATAGGCACGCGGGGGGGTGGCTATTATCTCCAGCGCTGGGTTCAGGCCAAGGGGCAGGTCTTTGCACGCATGCACGCCTATGTCTATCTCGCCATCTAGCAGGGCCTTATCCAGCGTGGCGGTAAAGAGGCCCTCGGCATCGGGGCTATTCAGCAGGATATCTTGCCGCTGGTCTCCCAGGGTGTCTATCACCACCTGCCAGCTGGGCACCCCAGCCTGCCCAAGCAGGCCCTGCACAATAGCTGCCTGCCTCAGGGCAAGTTCACTTCCCCTTGTACCAATTCTCATCTCAAAACAGAATTAATAACTGCAAATTTATATCAATATGTATTAAGAAAAATTATATACTGAAGATAAAAATTAAATAGAATTATATTCCAAAAAAGAGAGCGCAAACTCCAACAACAACTCAATCAATAGAATTAAATATCGAAAATCCACATAAACAAGAATAAAATATCTAATAAATTAAAAAATATTATATAAATCAGAAAAATATACTGAAATAATTATCTTTGCGGTATAAAATTTTAATAATGAGTCGAAATAATCCTTACGACCTGTCGGCACTGGATCCCCTGGTTCAGCAGGACATCCACGAGCTGGAAAACAAACTGGCAGCATTCCAAAACGGCAGCTTGCCAGATGAGAACTTTCGGGCCTATAGGCTAACCCGTGGTATATATGGCCAGCGACAAGAGGGGGTGCAGATGATTCGCGTAAAGCTACCCTTTGGCCACCTGAAGCCAGACCAGCTGGACCGTATTGCCCACGTGGCCGAAACCTATGGCCATGGCGTACTGCATGCCACTACCCGGCAAGACATCCAGCTGCACTATGTGCACCTGGCCGATACCCCCGCCGTGTGGGCAGAGCTGGAACAGAAGCAGGTAACCCTACGCGAAGCCTGCGGAAATACCGTACGAAACATAACCGCCAGCAGCCTGGCTGGCATAGACCCGGCGGAGCCCTTCGATGTGTCTCCCCACGCCTATACCATGGCCTACTTTTTTATGCGGAACCCCATCTGCCAGGATATGGGGCGAAAGTTCAAGATCGCCTTCTCCAGCAGCGAGGCCGATACGGCCTATACCTATTTTCACGACCTGGGCTTCATCCCACGCCTGCGCCATGGCGTTCGGGGCTTCGGGGTGGTGGTGGGTGGGGGGCTGGGTGCCCAGCCCTTTGCGGCACAAACCGTAGCCGACTTTATGCCCGAAGAGCAGATCATCCCCTTTACCGCTGCCCTCCTGCGGGTGTTTGACCGATATGGCGAGCGCACACGGCGAAACAAGGCGCGCATCAAGTTTCTGCTGAAAGACATAGGCCTGGCCGAACTGATGAAGCGGGTGGAAGAAGAGCGAAAAGTGCTGGGCTACGAGGCCGTGGAGATACCCGAGAGCTTTGAGAGCATCAAACACCCCAGCCTGCCTACCTACCTGGCCCCCGGCACAGCCCCAGGCCAAGCCCAGGCCGAAGGCTATGCACGCTGGCAGGCCACCAATGTACTACCGCAGAAACAAGCAGGCTGGGTAGCCGTTCAGATACGGCTGTCTACCGGAAACATGACCGCCAACACAGCCCGGGAACTGGCAAACCTGGCCCGCAACTACGCCAGCGATGATATGCGGATGACGGTAAACCAGGGCATTCTGCTAAAGTACGTGCGGCCCCAAAACCTGCCAGCCCTACATGCCGAGCTGGCCAAGCTGGGGCTGGCCGAGCCGGGATTTGGCGGACTGGCAGACATAACAGCCTGCCCGGGCACAGACACCTGCAACCTGGGCATAGCCAGCAGCATGGGCCTGGCACGCGTACTGGAAAAACAACTGGAGGCAGAATATCCCACCCTGAGTATGCGCAAAGACCTGCAGGTGAAGATAAGTGGCTGCATGAACTCCTGCGGACAGCACGAAGCCGCAGCCATTGGCCTCCGCGGTTCATCCCTGAAGGTGGGAAACAAGGTGCTGCCTGCCATGCAGGTAGTGCTGGGTGGTGGCGTAGATGCCCAGGGAAAGGGGCATATAGCCGATAAAATCATCAAACTGCCTACCAAGCGGATACCACAGGCACTACGCATACTGCTGGACGACTATGTGCACCGTGCCGAGGGCCAAGAGCCCTACCTGGCCTACTACCTGAAGCAAGAAAAACACTACTTCTACAACCTGCTAAAGCCACTGGCTGGCCTGAATGACCTGCAGGCCGAGGAGTACCAGGATTGGGAACGGAAGGTGGACTTTGTGCCTGCCATTGGGGTGGGCGAATGCGCCGTGCCGCAGGCAGACCTGGTAAGCATTGTGTTTCAGGAAGCACGAGAAAAACTGAGCCGTAGCCTGGCACTGCAACAGCAGCAGCACTACCCCGATGCCATATACACGGGCTACACCGCCCTGGTGCTGGCAGCCAAGGGATACCTGCTGGGCCAGGATGTAGCCTGCAATACCCAGATTGGCATTATACAAAGCCTGGATACCCACCTGGGGCTATCTCAACCCTTTTCCGAGACTGTGCTGGGTATAAACCAGCAAGAACCCACCGAGGCCTTTGCAGCACACTACCTGCAGCAGGCCACAACCCTGGTGGCAGAGATAGAGCAACACTACAACCGATCGCTCCATGAAAAACCCATTGCCCCCTAGCGCCGGCCATGTAACCCTGGTGGGTGCCGGCCCCGGAGACCCCGAACTGATTACCCTGAAGGGCCTGCGTGCCCTGCAGCAGGCAGATATTGTATTCTACGATGCCCTGGTGAACCCAGCCCTGCTAGAGCACCTGCCGCCTGCGGCAGTGCGGGTGTATGTGGGCAAGCGGGCCGCCAACCATAGCTGCCCCCAGCCACAGATACAGGCCCAGCTGGTGGCCGCGGCACAGCAGTACCGCCAGGTGGTAAGGCTAAAGGGCGGAGACCCCTATATACTGGGCCGCGCCCAAGAGGAGGTAGACTATGTGCGGGCAGCCGGCATATCCGTATCGGTGGTACCCGGCATCAGCAGTGCGCTGGCAGGGCCTGTAGCAGCAGGGCTACCGCTCACCCAGCGTGGCCGCAGCGAGGGGGTGCATGTGGTAAGTGCCGTTACCCAGCATGGCACCCTGTCCGACGCGCTGCGCCATGGGGTGCATCTGCCCGATACCACCGTGGTGCTTATGGTGCAGCAGGTGCTGCCCCAGGTGCTACAGCTGTACATAGATGCCGGAAAAGGGCACTGGCCGGCCACACTGGTGCAGGATGCTACCCTGCCTGCCCAGCGGCAGCTATCCGCCACGGTGGAGGCACTGGCACCGCTAGCCCAGGCCTGGCTGCACAGGGAAGCCCCCACCCTGCTAGCCATCTTGCCACCCGAAAAAGAGCCAGCCCACACGCAGCCCGAGCCCAAAACCGGGCTCTACCCCATATTTCTCAAAGCTGCCAGGCTACAGGCGGTGATTGTAGGCGGCGGGGCCGTGGCACTGGAGAAGCTTACCCACCTGCTGCGGGCTGTGCCGCAGGCGCAGGTGCGGCTGATAGCCCCCCACCTGCTGCCAGAGCTGGAAACACTGGCACAGGGGCACAGGGGGGTAGAGATTGTGCAACGTGCATGGCTACCCAGCGACCTGGAAGGGGCAAACTGGGCACTCATTGCCACAGAAAACGCCGACCTCAATCTGCGCATCTTCGAAGAAGCACAGGCCCGGAACATACTGGCCAATGTGGCCGATACCCCCAATAGTTGCGACTTCTACCTGGGCAGTATCGTAACCAAAGGCCAGCTACGCATCGGCATATCCACCAACGGATACTCCCCTACCCTGGCCAAGCGGCTGCGCGAAGTGCTGGAGACCGAACTACCCGAGGCTGAGCTGGACGAGCTCCTGCACCAGCTGAAGCACCTGCGCATGTACCTGAAGGGAGACTTTGCACAAAAGGTGCGCTACCTGAATGAACTGACCGCCGAACTGATCCCCCCAAAGCAATGAAAGAACTAGTAGGCATTGAAGTAAAATATGCCCGACTGGAACCCGCACAGCGGGCAGCGCTAGCTGCCCAAATTGCTGCAAATGAAGCAATTAGGCCCAGGCCGAATGCTCAGCCCCTGTTTGTGCTGAGCACGTGCAGCCGGTTTGTGGCCGTAGGCCTACAGCCGGATGCGGAAAAGCTGCTGCTGCAGCTGCCCCTCCTGCAGCCCTATGCCGGGGCCCTGGACCGCTACCAGCACACGGCCGACACGCTTGCGCACCTGGTGGCCGTAGTAGCAGGCCTACGCTCGCCCCTGCTGGGCGAGTATCAAATAGTGGGGCAGTATAGGGCAGCCCTAGCAACGTACGCCGAAGGCAGCCAGTACGATCCGGCACTCCTCCACCACCTGCAGCATGCCCTGCGCATGGCCCGAAAGCTGCGCCGAGTAACGCCAGAACTGCAGGGCAACTATGACTATGCCCAAAACGTGGTATCCATCCTGCACGATACAGGCTACACAGCCAGCAGCCAGCCTCGAATCTTGTTGCTCGGAACGGGCAATTTGGCTGGCCATATACGGGATGGACTGGCGGCAGCCGAGTACGGACAGCCCACTGTGGCCACCCACGGGACCAACGCGGATAAGCCACATCCAAAATTTGGAAGAACCGTCTCTTATCAGCAAGCTACGGACAGCCTGCCCCAGTACGAGGTAGTGATTGGTGCCACCAAATCACAGGAACCCCTTATCTCTACCCCACACCTGAACCCCGGAAAGGCAGTGCCCCGGCTATGGATAGACCTGGGCTTCCCCAGCAACTTTGACTTGCCAGGCAAAACCGTAGCAATACACCATAGCCTGCAGGATGTGATGACCTATGCCACACAGGCCGGAAACGGCTGGAAGGAAGCGGCCGAAGCAAACATAAGCACACTGGTGCAGGATTTTTTTGGGCGTGAGCAGCGAAAACCGCTTGAGACTACCCGAAACAGAGAAAAAGTCCTCTACTAACACCAAAAAGCCTGCGCTCCGGCCAGCCGGGGGCCTGGCATCCGGGGCTTTCGCTATTTTTGGAGCATGATTACACGCAGCTACCTGATTGCCCTAGTGGCAGTTTCTGCCCTGTTCTCCGCCTGCTCCGAATCTGCCGGCGATGCCCCCGTACTGGCTGCCGTGCAGGTGCAGGGAAAGTGGGGCTGGATAGACACCACAGGCCAGTGGGCCATACCGGCAGAACATGCCTTCCCCAGCCAGTTTAACGAGGGACTGGCTGTAATGGCCGTAGCGGCCGCGCCCGACAGTGCCGACCTGGCAGATGTACCCGCTGCCCGCTATGGCTACCTGCACCCCAGGGGCGACATGGCCATTGCCGCACAGTATGCCCTGGCCCTACCCTACAGCGAGGGGCTGGCCATGGTGCGCACCCAAGACAAGCTGCAGTACCTGGATGCCAATGGCCAGCTAGCACTCAGCATCCCCTATGGGTTTGCTACCCCGTTCATACAGGGGCGCGCCATTGTGGGCCAGACTGCACAAGGCAAAAAGGGCTACATGGATACCCAGGGAAAACTGGTGATACCCATGGTGTACGACGGAGCCTATGAGTACAGCGAGGGGCGTGCCATTGTATACATGCTGGATACAGCCCGGCAAGACAGCAGTGGCCGCCGTGCACGCCGCTGGGGGGCCATAGATGAGACGGGAAAGATGATTATCCCCCTGAAGTATAAAAAACTGGGCACTCAGTTCCGCTCGGGCCTTACGCACTTCAATGATGGGCAGCGCTTTGGCTATCTGGATAGGCAGGGGCGCGTGGTGATACCGGCCCAGTTTCCGCTTGCACTCAATTTTCGTGGAGATAGAGCCCCCGTCCTTACCTATACGCCCAATGGTACCGATGGGCTAAAGTGGGCACTCATCAATCCAAAGGGCGAAGAGGTGGTGCCTGCTGTGTTCGACCTGATTGACACACGGGGCTACCTCCACTCAGGGCTCATCCTGGTGGGCCGCATGCAGGGCGAGCAGCGCCGGATGGGCTTTATCGACAAAAACGGAAAGATCATCATCCCCCTCAACTACCCTACCCTGGATGTATTCTACGAGGGGCGCGCCCTGGCACAGGCCGAAAATGGCAAGTGGGGCTGGATAGACACGCGCGGGCAGTGGATCATTCCCCCTACCTATGAGAAGGCCACACACTTTGTACACACCAGCCAAAACTACCTGGCCGACCCCGACTATAGCCGCGACCAATAGACTACCCCTCCAAGTATGTAGAGGCTGACCAAGCCATGCAGCTGGTGAAGTCGGCAAAAAGAACCGACTGGTACGCGCGGGGCATCGGGCGCGTGAGCCGATCGCGTCTTTCTCTAGTCCAGAAAAGCCTCTATCTGTCCGTCCTGGATCCGTACCGTAATGTACTCCTGTAGGGTAGTGGCCAGCTCCAGGCCCACAAAGCGTGCATGCACCGGGTACAGGTGGTGCCCCCGGTCTATCAGCACGGCTACCTGCAGCTGGCTAGGCTGGTAGCGGGCGGCCTCTTGCAGGGCATGCATCAGGGTAGTACCACTGTAGTGTACATCATCCACCAGTACCATGGGCTTTTGCCCGGCCGTGTGTGGCATGTGCAGCTGCCCCCCCCTGGGCAGGTAGTATACCTGCAGCTGTAGCTGGCTAATCTGGCGAAGCTGGCCTGCCAGCAGGTCGGCCAGGTAGCCACCGCGTTCGTCTATGCCCACCAGCACCAGCTCGGGCTGCCCATAGGCCCACTCGTACAGCTGCCAGGCCATGCGGGTCAGCTTAGCCTCACTGTCTGCATGCTGTAGGATCTGGATAGCCATGGCCGGATGGTAAATCTGTGTGTGTGAGATAGAAGTAGGACGCGTGTAAAAATACAAAAACCGGCTATTTCAGCCGGTTTTTGCTTCAAACTTTGCAAAAGAGCTTCTGCACTAGAGCACGCGTGCACTGGGTAGCTCCAGCACACCCTGTTCCACCTGCTCGGTCTCTCCTTTTCCGGCTACGTAGATGTTTTCGTACTCGCGTAGTCCGGTTCCGGCAGGCACCAGGTGGCCTACTATCACATTCTCCTTCAGGCCCAGCAGGTTGTCTACCTTGGCGCTTACAGCGGCTTCGCTCAGCACCTTGGTTGTCTCCTGGAACGAAGCGGCAGACATAAAGCTCTGTGTACCCAGCGAGGCACGGGTAATACCCTGCAGCACGGGGTGCGCCACGGCTGCACGTGCATCGCGCACCTGCACCAGCTTCTTGTCCTTGCGCTTCAGCATGCTGTTCTCGTCGCGCAGTTTGCGGGCCGATACAATCATGCCTTCCTTCAGGGTTGTGCTTTCTCCGGCATCCAGCACCACCTTTTTATCGAAGATCCAGTCGTTCTCCTCCTGAAACTCCAGGCGGTCTACGATTTCCTTTTCGAGGAAGATGGTGTCTCCTGCATCCTCGATCAGTACCTTCTGCATCATCTGGCGTACGATTACCTCAATGTGCTTGTCGTTGATCTTCACACCCTGTAGGCGATACACGGCCTGAATCTCATTCACGATATACTCCTGCACGGCAGAGGTGCCCTTTATACGCAGGATGTCTGCCGGTGTGGTGGCCCCATCGCTCAGGGTAGTGCCGGCATACACCAGGTCGTTGTCCTGCACCAGGATGTGGCGGCTGAGGGGCACCATGTACTTGCGTTCCTCGCTGCCATCACGGCTCAGCACCCTGATTTCGCGGTTACCGCGCTTGATGGTGCCTAGCTGCACAATGCCGTCTATCTCGCTCACCACAGCGGGGTTGCTCGGGTTTCGGGCCTCAAACAGCTCGGTTACACGCGGCAGGCCGCCCGTAATGTCGCTGGTACGGCTAGCCAGGCGGGGTATTTTTACCAGGATCTGGCCGGCCTTAACCTTGTCGCCGTCGTTTACCATGATGTGCGAGCCCACCGGCAGGTTGTACGAGCGGCGATCTCCACCGTTCTTCTCCTCTACGTTAATGGCGGGGTTGATGGTTTTATCCCGGTTGTCCATTACCACCTTCTCTACGAAGCCGGTCTGGTCATCGCTCTCCTCGCGGTAGGTAATGTTTTCAATAATCTGCTCAAAGTGCACCTGCCCGTCGAAGTCGCTCAGGATCACCGCATTGTAGGGATCCCACTGGCAGATGATGGCGCCTTTTTCCACGGTATCGCCATCCTTGCACAGCAGCTCGGATCCATAGGGGATGTTGTGCACCGTGTACACCTTGTCCGCTTTGGGGTCCATCAGCTTAATCTCGCCCCCACGGCCTAGTACGATGGTCTTGCTTACCTCGCCATCCTTGCGCGGAATGGTGCGGATGTTTTCAAAGACAATCTTACCGGCATACTTGGTTTTGATCTGACTATCTGCACTCAGGCGCTGGGCAGTACCCCCCACGTGGAAGGTACGCAGTGTGAGCTGGGTACCAGGCTCGCCGATGGACTGGGCAGCGATTACGCCCACAGCCTCGCCATTCTGCACCAGGGCACTGGTGGCCAGGTTCCGGCCATAGCACTTGGCACATACGCCGCGCTTGCTGTCGCAGGTTAGCACCGAGCGTATCTCTACCGACTCCAGCTCGGCCTCGTCTATCTTGCGGGCCACCTGCTCGGTAATGATTTCGCCGGCGGGTGCCAGCAGCTCGTCTGTTACCGGGTGGTGCACATCGTCTACGGGGCAGCGGCCCAGTATGCGGTCGCGCAGGTCTTCCACCACCTCATCGTTCTCCTTGAGTGCCGAGATCATGATGCCTCGCAGGGTGCCGCAGTCGTCTTCGGTAATGATGACGTCTTGGGCCACGTCTACCAGACGACGGGTCAGGTAGCCGGCATCGGCGGTTTTCAGCGCGGTATCAGCCAGGCCTTTACGAGCACCGTGGGTAGAGATAAAGTACTCGAGTACACTCAGGCCCTCCTTGAAGTTGGAGAGGATGGGGTTCTCGATAATCTCACCCGCCGAACCCTTCAGGGTCTTCTGTGGCTTGGCCATCAGCCCCCGCATACCGCCCAGCTGGCGGATCTGCTCCTTGGAGCCCCTGGCACCCGAGTCGAGCATCATGTATACCGGGTTAAAGCCATCCTGGTCGCTGCTCAGCTGCTTCAGCAGGGTTTCTGCCAGGCGGCTGTTGGCACGGGTCCAGATGTCGATCACCTGGTTGTAGCGCTCGTTTTCGGTTATCAAGCCCATGCTGTAGTTGCTCCACACCTCGTCTATACGGGCATAGGCATCCTCCAGCAGCTTGTCCTTCTCTTCGGGTACAATCACGTTCAGCAGCGAGAAGCTCAGACCGCCCTTGAAGGCCATCTGGAAGCCCATGGCCTTGATGTCGTCCAGAAACTGGGCCGTACGGGCCATGCCTGCCGCATTGAATACATCCAGGATCACCCCACGCAGGCTACCCTTGGTGAGCACCCGGTTGATAAAACCGGCCTCGCGGGGTACAATCTCGTTCAGCAATACACGCCCGACGGTGGTTTCTACCAGCTCATACACCGGCTTGCCCTTTTTATCCAGCACATACTGCCCTTTTTCTGCATCAAACTTGGGCAGGCGCACCTTGATGATGGCGTGTAGGGCAGCACGGCCTTCATTGTAGGCTATGCGCACCTCATCTGGGCCATAGAAGGTGAGGCCCTCGCCCATCTGCCTGGGCCGCGCCTTGGTCATGTAATAGATACCCAGTACCATGTCCTGCGAAGGCACGGTGATGGGTGCTCCGTTGGCCGGGTGCAGGATGTTGTGGCTAGCCAGCATGAGGATGCTCGCCTCCAGCACCGCCTCGTGGCTAAGGGGCACGTGCACCGCCATCTGGTCGCCGTCAAAGTCGGCGTTGAAACCGGTACATACCAGGGGGTGCAGCTGGATGGCCTTGCCCTCGATCAGCCGGGGCTGGAAGGCCTGGATGCCCAGGCGGTGGAGTGTAGGGGCACGGTTTAGCAGGACGGGGTGTCCCTTCAGCACACTCTCCAGGATTTCCCACACGATGGGCTCTTTCTTGTCCACAATCTTCTTGGCACTCTTCACCGTCTTGACAATGCCGCGCTCCAGCAGCTTGCGGATGATGAAGGGCTTGAAGAGCTCGGCAGCCATGTCTTTGGGCAGGCCGCACTCATGCAGCTTCATTTTTGGGCCTACCACGATAACCGAGCGACCGGAATAGTCAACCCGCTTACCGAGGAGGTTTTGCCGGAATCGGCCCTGCTTGCCCTTCAGCATGTCGGAGAGCGACTTCAGGGCACGGTTGCTGTCGGTGCGTACGGCATTCACCTTACGGGTGTTGTCGAAGAGCGAGTCCACAGCCTCCTGCAGCATCCGCTTTTCATTACGCAGGATTACCTCCGGGGCTTTGATCTCGATCAGGCGCTTCAGCCGGTTGTTCCGGATGATAACGCGGCGATAGAGGTCATTGAGGTCTGAGGTAGCAAATCGGCCCCCCTCCAGTGGCACCAGGGGTCGTAGCTCGGGGGGAATGACCGGCACCATGCGCACCACCATCCACTCGGGGCGGTTCTCCATGCGCTTGTTTGCACCCCGGAAGGCTTCCACGATTTTCAGGCGCTTCAGGGCATCGTTTTTGCGCTGCTGGCTGGTTTCCTCTGCTGCCCGGCGGCGTAGCTCATAGCTCAGGTCGTCCAGCTCGGTACGGGCCAGCAGCATCTCCAGGGCTTCGGCACCCATCTTGGCGATAAACTTTTGTGGGTCGTTGTCGTCCAGCAGCTGGTTTTCTCTGGGTAGGCGCTCCTGGATGTCCAGGTATTCGTCTTCGGTCAGGAAGTCCATGTGCTGCAGGCCCTCCTGCGCCATTACGCCGGGCTGTACCACCACGTAGCGCTCGTAGTAGATTACCTGGTCGAGCTTCTTGGTGGTAAGGCCCAAGAGGTTGCCGATCTTGTTCGGCAGGCTGCGGAAGTACCAGATGTGTGCCACCGGCACCACCAGGGCTATGTGGCCCATGCGTTCGCGGCGCACTTTTTTCTCGGTAACTTCTACCCCACAGCGGTCACAGATGATGCCCTTGTAGCGAATACGCTTGTACTTACCACAGTGGCACTCATAGTCCTTTACGGGGCCGAAGATGCGCTCGCAGAACAGACCGCCCATCTCGGGCTTATAGGTCCGGTAGTTTATGGTTTCAGGCTTCAGCACCTCACCAAACGAGCGATTCAGGATCGTCTCCGGACTCGCCAGGCTGATGGTGATGGACTTGAAGTCGCTGGATAATTTGTTTTCCTTCTTTGGATTGTACATGGTACAGAAAACGGGGGTTAATCAAGAGAAATTTCGAGTGCCAGGCCACGTAGCTCGTGCATCAATACATTGAAAGACTCGGGTATACCCGGGGTGGGTATATTCTCGCCTTTTACAATACACTCGTAGGTTTTGGCCCGGCCAATTACGTCATCGCTTTTGACGGTGAGTAGCTCGCGCAAGATGTGTGCGGCACCGAAGGCCTCGAGCGCCCACACTTCCATCTCGCCAAAGCGCTGGCCACCGAACTGCGCCTTGCCCCCCAGCGGCTGCTGGGTAATAAGCGAGTATGGGCCGATGGAGCGTGCGTGCATCTTGTCATCCACCATGTGGCTCAGCTTCAGCATATAGATGATGCCTACGGTGGTAGGCTGGTCAAAGCGCTCGCCCGACTGGCCGTCGTAGAGGTAGGTAGCTCCAAAGTCGGGCAGTCCGGCCTTCTTCAGCTCCTGGTTCACCTCCTCCTCGGTAGCTCCGTCAAAGATAGGCGTGGCGTATTTCACGCCCAGCTTGTGGCCAGCCCAGCCCAGGATGGTTTCATAGATCTGGCCCAGGTTCATCCGGCTAGGTACACCCAGTGGGTTTAGCACCACGTCTACCGGCGTGCCATCTTCCAGGAAGGGCATATCTTCCTGCCGCACGATGCGGCTCACAATGCCCTTGTTCCCGTGGCGGCCTGCCATCTTATCGCCCACCTTCAGCTTACGCTTGTTCGCCACGTACACCTTGGCAAGCTTGATGATGCCCGTAGGCAGCTCGTCGCCTACCGAGATCTGGTATTTCTCCCGCTTATACTTGCCATCTATTTCGTTATAGCGGTTCGTATAGTTGTGGAAGAGCTGCACGATCCGGCTGTTCAGTGCCTCGTCCTTGGTCCACTCCGACGGGATGACATCGATAAAGCGGAGGTTTGCTGCCTTGGCGGTCAGTTTCTTTCCGGCAGAAATTACTTCCTCGCCGTACTTGTCTTTCACCGAGTTCAGCTTCTCGCTCCCTACCAGTTCCAGCAGTTTTTCGGTCATCTGCTTGTCCAGTGCAGTTATGTCCTGCTTGTACTGCTCTTCCAGGTCGGTTAGCTTCTTCTTGTCCACCGCACGGGTCTTGCCGTCCTTGCGGTCTTTGCTGAAAAGCTTCTTATCGATAACTACTCCCTGGAAAGACGGGGGCGCCTTTAGCGAGGCATCCTTTACGTCGCCGGCTTTGTCGCCAAAGATGGCACGCAGCAGCTTCTCCTCCGGGGTGGGGTCTGTTTCTCCCTTGGGTGTTATTTTGCCGATCAGGATGTCGCCCTCTTTCACCTCCGCACCTATGCGGATGAGTCCGTTCTCATCCAGGTTTCGGGTAGCCTCTTCGCTTACGTTGGGTATTTCGTTGGTCAGCTCCTCCTGTCCCAGCTTGGTGTCTCGCACCTGCATTTCAAACTCCTCTACATGCAGCGAGGTAAAGAGGTCTTCGCTCACCACACGCTCCGAGATCACGATGGCATCCTCAAAGTTGTAACCCTGCCAGGGCATGAAGGCCACCAGCAGGTTTCGACCCAGGGCTAGCTCGCCTGCCTCGGTGCTGTATCCCTCTACCAGCACGGTACCCTTACTTACCTTGGTGCCCTTTTTTACAATGGGGCGCAGGTTTACGGCCGTGCTCTGGTTGGTGCGCACAAACTTCTGCAGGTAGTAGGTCTTCACATTGCTGTCAAAGCTCACCAGGTCATCTATCTCATCGCGGTCATAGCGAATGGTTACATGGGTAGCATCCACCTCTACCACGATTCCATTTCCCTCAGCTATCAGCTGGGTTCGGCTATCGGCAGCGGTTTTCAGCTCCAGGCCGGTTCCCACCACGGGCGCGTCTGGCCGCAGCAGGGGCACAGCCTGGCGCTGCATGTTCGATCCCATCAGCGCCCGGTTGGCATCATCATGCTCCAGGAAGGGGATGAGCGATGCCGCCACGGATACAATCTGGTTGGGGGCTATATCTACATAGTCCAGCTCCTCAGGCGTTACCACCGGATAGTCAGCCAAATGACGGGCTTTTATCCGGTTGTCGCTAAAGGTACCATTGTCTATATACTTGGTGCTGCTCTGGGCAATGGTGGCGTTGTCCTCCTCCTCTGCACTCAGGTAGTTTACCTTCTTCAGGTCCACCTTGCCCTCCTCCACCTTCAGGTAGGGGGTCTCTATAAAGCCCATGCTATTCACCTTGGCATACACACACAGGCTGGAGATGAGGCCGATGTTCGGCCCCTCCGGGGTTTCGATGGGGCACAGGCGGCCATAGTGGCTGTAGTGTACGTCGCGCACCTCAAAGCCCGCATGCTCTCGGCTAAGGCCACCTGGGCCCAGGGCAGAGATCCTGCGCTTGTGGGTAATCTCGCTCAGGGGGTTTGTCTGGTCCATAAACTGGCTCAGCTGGCTGGTGCCAAAGAACGAGTTGATGACGCTGCTCAGGGTGCGGGCGTTGATCAGGTCCGAGGGGGTGAACAGTTCGTTATCCCGGATGTTCATGCGCTCGCGTATGGTGCGGGCCATACGTGCCAGGCCTACACTAAACTGGCCGTACAGCTGCTCGCCCACCGTGCGTACCCGCCTGTTGCTCAGGTGGTCTATATCGTCCACGTTAGCCTTGCTGTTCACCAGCTCGATCAGGTACTTCACGATACAGATGATATCGTGCTTGGTGAGCACCTGGCTCGCCTCATCCTGGCTGCCGTGCAGCTTCTTGTTCAGCCGGTAGCGTCCCACCTCGCCCAGGTCATACCGCTTGTCGCTGAAGAACAGCTTGTCGATAATGCCCCGTGCAGTCTCTTCATCCGGCGCCTCGGCATTACGCAGCTGGCGGTAGATGTACTGCATCGCTTCCATCTCGCTGTTGCTGTTGTCCTTCTGTAGCGTATTGATAATCACGCTGTATTCGGCGGCGGTGCTATCGCCACTCAGGAGGATAACGCTCTTTTCGCCGCTGTTCTCTATGGTGTCCAGGTCGTCTTCGGTAATAACGTGGTCTCGCTCCAGCAGCACCTCGTTTCGGGTAATGTTGATTACCTCACCGGTGTCTTCATCCACAAAGTCTTCCACCCAGCTCTTCAGCACACGTGCAGCCAGCTTGCGGCCTACCACTTTCTTCAGGCTAGCCTTGGTGGCCTTCACCTCCTCGGCCAGGCCGAATAGCTCCAGCACCTCCTTATCGCTGCTATAGCCAATGGCCCGCAGCAGGGTGGTTATGGGGAACTTCTTCTTCCCGTCGATGTAGGCATACATCACGTTGTTCACATCGGTGCTGAACTCGATCCAGCTACCCTTAAACGGGATAATACGCGCTGAATACAGGCGCGTACCGTTGGGGTGCATACTCTGGCCGAAGAACACACCGGGCGAGCGGTGCAGCTGAGACACAATGACACGCTCGGCACCATTGATGATAAAGGTACCACTCGGGGTCATGTAGGGGATGTTCCCCAGGTATACTTCCTGCGATACTGGCTCAAAGTCCTCATTGTCCTCATCGGTGCAATAGAGGTATAGCTTGGCCTTGAGCGCCACGCTGTAGGTGAGGCCACGCTCTCTACACTCCTCAATGCTGTAGCGGGGAGGATCGAGCGAGTAGTCGCGAAACTCGAGCACGAAATTCTCTCGTGCGTCCGAAACGGGGAAATTCTCCTGAAACACGCGCCACAGACCCTCATTGGTTCTGCGGTCTGGGGGCGTATCCAGCTGCATGAAAGTTTTGAATGAATCCAACTGGACCTCTAGCAGGTCCGGATATTCAGCTACACGCGGAATCTTTCCGAAATTGATACGCGTGTTCTCAAATATGTTTGCCAAAGTGACCTCCGGTTAAAAAAACGGTGAAAGAAAAGGGGGAGACATAAACGGAATAATCCGGGCCTGTGAATACAAGCCCGGTTCCGATTAAACAACAGGTAAGCAACTAGCTCCTAGCAAGGCCTTACTTCAGCTCAACCTTGGCGCCAGCTTCTTCCAGTTGCTTCTTGATGTCTTCTGCTTCCTCTTTTCCTACAGCCTCTTTAACAGCGGAAGGTACACCGTCTACGATGTCCTTAGCTTCTTTCAGGCCAAGGCCGGTAACAGACTTCACAATCTTAACGATCTCCAGCTTCTTGGGGCCGTGGTCTACCAGCATTACATTGAACTCGGTTTTCTCCTCTACCGCAGCGCCTTCGCCAGCACCTGCAGCACCACCAGCTATCATTACAGGAGCAGCCGCAGCAGGCTCAATGCCATACTCATCCTTCAGGATGGTAGCCAGTTCATTTACTTCCTTCACTGTGAGATTCACCAGGGTCTCAGCAATGTTCTTCAGATCTGCCATTTTATGAAAAATTATTGTGGATACTTAGATTTTTATGTGAATGGAGGGCATGGATTAGTTGCCCTTTTCTTCCAGGGTTTTCAGGATGCCGGCAATCTTGCTGCCTTGTCCTTTCAGTGCACCGATTACATTCTTGGCTGGTGCCTGCAGCATGCCAACAATGTCTCCGATAAGCTCGTTCTTGTTCTTCAGGCTTATGAGCGTAGCCAAGTGGGCATCGCCTACGAAGAAGGTCTCTTCTACATAAGCAGCCTTGAGGGCAGGCTTTTCGCCTTCCTTACGGAAGTCCTTGATCAGCTGGGCGGGAGCCTTGAAGTTTTCGGTAAAGAAAACGAGCGCCGAGGTCTCCTTCAGAGCCGGATAGATCTCGGAGTAGTCTACCTCCGATGCATCCAGTGCCTTTTTAATCAAGGTATTCTTGGCCACCTGCACCTGCAGGTTTGCAGCAAAAGCCTTTGCCCGAAACTCATTCGTCTTGGACACGCTGAAGCCACCCATGTCGATCACATAGAACGAGGGGTTCTGCTTGATCTTCTCGGTTAGCTCTTCTACAAATTTAAATTTCTCTTGCTTCGTCATGGCACTTATATTCCGGGGATGGTCGCTTTATCTACCTGTACACTAGGGCTCATGGATGTACTGAGGTAGATGGATTCGAAATAAGTAGACTTGGTTTGCTGAGGCTTCAGGCGCACTAGGGTTTGTATCAACTCCAGGGCGTTTTCGGTCAGCTGGTCGGCCGAGAAGCTCAGCTTGCCTATGCTGGCATGCACAATACCCGTCTTGTCTACACGGAAGTCAATTTTTCCGGCCTTCACCTCCTTCACGGCCTTGGCCACGTCCGGAGCCACCGTACCGCTCTTGGGGTTAGGCATCAGGCCCTTTGGGCCCAGTACTTTGCCCAGCCGTCCTATTTTGGGCATTACGTCGGGCGAGCAGATGATCACATCGATATCTGTCCAGCCCCCCTGTATCTTGTCCAGGTAGTCGTCCAGGCCCACATAGTCGGCACCGGCCTCCTTTGCAGCAGCCTGCTTATCCTCTGGGCACAGAGCCAACACACGCACCGTCTTACCCGTTCCGTGTGGCAGGCTGGCAGTACCCCGTACCATCTGGTTTGCCTGGCGTGGGTCTACCCCCAGCCTCACAGCAATGTCTACCGAAGGATCAAACTTGGTCAGATTGATTTTCTTCAGGATGCCCATGGCAGTCTGAACGCCATACACCTCTTCGGGGCTGTAGTGCTTCAGTGCCTCTTTATACTTTTTGGTCAGCTTCTTCATGAATGTACCTTCCCTTGATTAACTCGGATACTCAGTTTTGCTCCCAGGGTGCAGTGCCCTCTACTGTCAGGCCTATGCTACGCGCTGTGCCTGCCACCTGCTTCATTGCACTCTCTATGGTAAAACAGTTCAGATCGGGCAGCTTGATTTCAGCAATCTCTCTTACCTGCTCCCAGCTCACTTTACCCACCTTTTTCCGGTTACTCTCGGCAGAGCCGGTTTCGATATTGGCGGCTTTCTTCAGCAGAATGGCAGCGGGTGGAGTCTTGATAACAAAGTCATAGCTCTTATCGCTGTACACCGTGATCTGTACCGGCAGAATCTGGCCCTGCTTTTCTTGCGTACGTGCATTGAACGCCTTGCAGAAATCCATGATGTTTAGCCCCTTGGAGCCGAGTGCCGGGCCTACCGGAGGTGCAGGGGTAGCCTGGCCACCCTTGATCTGTAGTTTTATATAGGTTTCTACCTGCTTAGCCATGAGCTTTTATCTGATAATTGCGATTACGAAATGCGTTCTACTTGAAGATAGTTAAGCTCCAGCGGAGTATTGCGGCCGAAGATTTTTACCATCACCTTTAGTTTCTTCTTCTCATCATACACTTCCTCTACCACCCCGTCAAAGCCATTGAAGGGACCATCCATCACCTTCACCGGCTCGCCAATGGCAAAAGGGTTTTCCATCACCTCTTCCATGTCCTGCAGGTCATTCACCTGGCCCAGCATCTTCAGCACCTCGCCCTCGCGCATGGGTATGGGGGTTTGGCCCCGGTCGGTACCCAGAAAGCCTACCACACCTGGCACATCCCGTATTACCTGGATCACCTCGGGGTGGGGTACTGTTTCCACAAACACATAGCCGGGGTACAGGCTCTTCTCTCTGCTCTTCTTCTTGCCATTGCGCATCTCAAATACCTTTTCGGTAGGGATGAGTATTTGAATGATGGCATCCCCCAGGTGCAAGCGGTCTATCTCACTCTCGAGGTACTGCTTCACCTTCTTCTCCTGGCCGCTAATGCTGCGGATTACATACCAGTGTGGGGTGCTACTCATGACAGATATAGGAAGAAGCGAAATAGAAGAATATGTGCTGGCGGAAAGCGGGATCAGGCAAAGAGCTCGTATACAAACTGCAGACCATAGTTGAAGACCACATCCATGAGGGCAATGACAAGCGCAATAACAAGTGAGGCCACGAGCACCGTAACGGTATTGCTCTGCAGCTCCTCGGTCTTGGGCCAGCTCACCTTGTTCACCAGCTCGTCGTAGTAACCATTGAAGAAGGCTCTGATTTTATTCATGGGATGCGAATTCGATGATCGGAGGATGTAAGATTTTTTCTGCACGGGCGGCAGGACTTGAACCCGCAGCCTACGGTTTTGGAGACCGTCGCTCTACCAATTGAGCTACGCCCGTTCCTGAATCTTTGAAATACTATTCAACGATCTCGGTTACCTGACCGGCACCAATGGTACGGCCACCTTCGCGAATAGCGAAACGCAGACCTTTGTCCATGGCTACGGGATAGATCAGCTCTACGTCAATGCTTACGTTGTCGCCAGGCATAATCATCTCTACACCAGCGGGCAGAGAAATAACGCCTGTAACATCGGTAGTGCGGAAGAAGAACTGGGGACGATAGCCCGTAAAGAACGGCGTATGACGGCCACCCTCTTCTTTGCTCAGTACGTAGATCTCAGCCTTGAATTTGGTGTGGGGGGTAATGGAACCGGGTTTTACGATTACCATACCGCGCTTGATCTGCGACTTCTCTATACCACGCAGCAGGATACCGGCATTGTCTCCGGCCTCGCCACGGTCTAGCTGCTTTTTGAACATCTCTACACCGGTAACGGTAGAAGAAAGCTTGTCCTCTTGCAGGCCGATGATGTCTACTGCGTCGCCTACGTTGATTACACCACGCTCGATACGACCGGTTGCTACCGTGCCACGTCCCGTGATGGTCATTACGTCTTCTACAGAGAGGAGGAAGGGCTTATCCACGTCGCGCACAGGCTGCGGGATGTAGGAATCCACAGCATTCATCAGCTCCATGATTTTCTCTTCCCACTTGGCATCGCCGTTCAGGCCACCCAGGGCAGAGCCTTGGATAACGGGAATGTCGTCGCCGGGGAATTCGTAGCTGCTCAGCAGTTCGCGGATCTCCAGCTCTACTAGCTCCAGCAGCTCGGGATCATCTACCATGTCCACCTTGTTCATAAACACAACGATGGCAGGCACACCTACCTGGCGGGCCAGCAGGATGTGCTCGCGGGTTTGGGGCATCGGGCCGTCTGTAGCAGCCACTACCAGGATAGCACCGTCCATTTGGGCAGCACCTGTTACCATGTTCTTAACGTAGTCGGCGTGACCCGGACAGTCTACGTGCGCGTAGTGACGAGCTTCGGTTTCGTACTCTACGTGTGCGGTGTTAATGGTGATACCACGCTCTTTTTCTTCGGGTGCGGCATCGATAGACGCGAAATCGCGCGCTTGAGACATCCCTTTCTTTGCCAGCACAGCCGTGATAGCAGCAGTCAGGGTTGTTTTACCGTGGTCAACGTGACCAATGGTACCCACGTTTACGTGTGGTTTCGACCGGTTGAAGGTTTCCTTAGCCATAATTAAAACAGAATACGGATGATGAACTGAACTCTTTTGGAGCCTTTGAGGGGAATCGAACCCCTGACCTCTTCCTTACCAAGGAAGTGCTCTACCTCTGAGCTACAAAGGCTTGTAGTATACTTGGAATCGGCCAAAAACCTAACAGACAATCACTTATTGCTAAAGAATAACCGAATAGATTCATCTGATTCGAATCTTCTTCTGTGTAATGCTTATCAAAATGACGCCTTTCTCGTTTTTGTCCTCTTTTACTTAGCCTCTTTTTTTCTCAGTAGCAGGGCCCGGATTGGAAGCAGTTGGACCGTTGCCGCTTTAATTAGAAACAACCGGTGGGGAAGACAGACAGGGATTTGTAACTGGAATCCTGTCTGTGTCTTTCGACACGGCATGGAAAACAAGAAAGTACCAAAACAGAGCGGGAGACGAGACTCGAACCCGCAACCCTCAGCTTGGAAGGCTGATGCTCTACCAATTGAGCTACTCCCGCTTATACTTGTATTAATCTCTACAGCTGTGGAAGAAGGCGAATGCCGACTGCTGTGGATGTACTACGCGGATTACGCTGTATGGAACTTCTCGTTTGTATCTTGGTGGGGAGTAGTGGGTTCGAACCACTGTAGACATAAGTCAACGGATTTACAGTCCGCCCCGTTTGACCGCTCCGGCAACTCCCCGTGAGATTCAATGAGAACTTAACAATGCTCGTACAAAGAATGTACTACAAACGCACGATTTCAAAAAACGAAGCTTACCTAAAATAAGCTTGTACCATTCTTTTCAGAGCCCCCTGACGGGATCGAACCGCCGACCTACTGATTACAAATCAGTTGCTCTACCAGCTGAGCTAAGGAGGCCGCTTGTAAAAAGAGTGGCAAATATAGGCGTATAAATGGCACGAACCAACGCCTTGAGTAAAAAAATTACAGTTTTTTTCGGAGGCGCAGGCTATTGAGTACCACCGTGAGGGAACTGACGGCCATAAGGCCGCCTGCCACCATGGGCGATAGCAGCAGGGGGTATAGCACACCGGCAGCCAGGGGGATGGCCAGCAGGTTGTAGGCAAAGGCCCAGGCCAGGTTTTGGCGAATGATGCGACGGGTGCTGCGGCTAAGGCTGCGCAGGCGCAGCAGCAGTGCCAGGTTTCCGTGCAGCAGCACTACATCTGCACTGTCTATGGCTATATCTGCCCCCGTACTCATGGCTATGGGCAGGTCTGCAGCGGCAAAGGCCACGGCATCGTTTATGCCATCGCCCAGCATGGCCACTTTTCGTCCCTTAGCCTTCAGTTCGTGTATGTATGCTGCTTTCTGGTCGGGCATCATGCCTGCCTGCCAGTGCTGTATGTCCAGCTCGGCCGCCACGGCGGCGGCGGCGGCCTGGTGGTCGCCAGTAAGCATTACCACCTGCACCCCTTCCTGCTTCAGGCGGCCCAGCACCTCGGCACTCTCGGGCTTTACCTGGTCTGCCAGGCCAAACAGGCCAAACACCTGCCGGTCTACGGCCGCATATACCAGGCTATAGCCCTGCGCCTCCATGCGGGCTGCAGCCTGCTGTAGCTGCGGGCCCAGCTGGCAGCCGCTATCCAGTAGCCACTGCCCACGGCCCACACGTACGATGTAGCTGCCAAAGTGTGCTTCCACCCCTTTTCCGCCGTACTGGTGCACCAGGTCGGGCAGCCTGCTGGTGTGTGTAAGGGAGCGGAGATAGCCGCCCACCGCCTTGCTCAGCGGGTGGGCACTCTCGGCCACAGTGCTAGCTACCAGTGCCATATACTGGCCGGCGGCACCGGCCAGCGCGGGCTCATACTCGGCCTCGTACACCCTGGGTGTACCCCGGGTGAGGGTGCCCGTTTTATCAAAAACCAGGGTGTCCATCCGGGCTGCCACCTCCAGGGCGGTGGCATGGCGCAGCAGGATGCCTGCACGGGTGGCCGTGCCCATGCCCACCTTGATGGCCACGGGCGTGGCCAGCCCCAGCGCACAGGGGCAAGAAACTACCAGGATAGCCAGGGCTGTATACAGGCCAATGGTCCAGTCGCCACCGGGCACCCACAGGGCCCAGGCCAGGGCAGCCAGCACGGCTATGGCCAGCACCAGGGGCACAAAGATGCCGGCGATACGGTCGGCCAGGCGCTGGGCCGGGGGCCGTGTGCCCTGTGCCCGCTTTACCTGCTCAATGATCTGCTGCAGTACGGTGCCCTGTCCCACCTGGCGGGCTATCATCTGGATGGTGCCATCCTGGTTCTGGGTGCCTGCCATCAGGGTATCGGGCTTTTGCTTATGCACCGGCACACTTTCGCCCGACAGCATGCTTTCGTCCACATAGGTTTCGCCCTGCCACACACTGCCATCCACCGGTATGGCCATGCCGGGTGCCACCTCCAGGCGGTCTCCCACCCGTATGTCCGATACAGCAATCTGCTCGGCCCCCTGGGGGCCAAGGCGTGTGGCGGTGCGGGGCAGCAGGCTACCCAGGCTGTCCAGTGCGTCATCTGTACGGTTCTTGGCCGATTCCTCTATCCAGTTTCCCACCAGGATGAAGGCGATGACCACCGCCGCACTCTCAAAGTGTACGGGCATGCGGTGCAGCGCACTGCCCGGAAACAGCACGCCCAGCAGCGCCACTACAAAGGCCGAGCCAGTGCCCAGGGCCACCAGGGTATCCATGCTGATCTGCCCATGGCGGGCCTGCCGGTAGGCATTCAGGTAAAAGCCGCGGCCAGCATAGAAAACTACCGGCAGGCTAAGTGCCAGCTCTACCCAGGCCTGCCCGGCGAAGCTGTGCGGAAAGAACAGGCTGAGAACAAAAATGGGAACTGCAAAGCCAAAGGCCACCCACACCCGTAGGCGCAGGTCGGAGAAATAGGTCTTGCTGGCCTGCTGAAGGTCGCGCTTATCGGCTACCAGGGTGTAGCCTGCCGTCCTTACCGCAGCGGCCAGCTGCTCAAACTGTGCCTGCTGCGGGTCGTAGTCAACCCGGGCCGACCGGCCAACGAAATTTACCTCGGCCTGGTGCACCCCCGGCACCCGGGCCAGGGCACGCTGGGCACTGTCGGCGCAGCTAAGGCATGTCATGCCCAGCAGGTCGTATTCCTCGGTCTTGTGTTTTTCTTCTATCATATCACCTCGCACGTTAATCCGCGCCTTTCCGCTACAAGATGAACAATCCGGCTGGATATTTGGTTTGAGATGCAATCATGCTGCAAAATGAGGGTACGCGGCCTGCCAACAAGCCGCCTGCCCACCATCGCAAACGCAAGCATGCGGATACCCTGCCTGTACGCGAAACCAACCAAACGATAGCCCCTCTGGCACTGCCTAGCACCATGCCGGGGCGCTGGGGGATGAAACAGGACCCCTCTCTACCCGTTTCCTTCTTAGCCTGATCCATGCCCATGCACACTGAAACCGAAGCCCCAGAGATGCCCACACGCGATGCCGAGTGGTTTGCCGAATGGTTTGACAGCCCCTACTACCACCTGCTGTATGGGCACCGCAGCCAGGCCGAGGCCGATGCGCTGATAGAGGTGCTGGCACCCCGGCTAGGCCTGGCTGCCGGGGCCGCAGTGCTAGACCTGGCCTGCGGAAAGGGCCGGCACGCACGGGCCCTGCACCGGCAGGGCTACCGGGTGCTGGGGGTAGACCTTAGCCCACAGAGCATAGCCCATGCGCGGCAATACGAGGCCGATGGCCTGCACTATGAAGTGGCAGACATGCGGCACCTGGGCTATACCCACCGCTTCGATGCGGTGCTGAACCTATTCACCAGCTTCGGCTACTTCTCCACCCTGACCGACAACCTGCGGGTGCTGACTGGCGTAAAGGCAAGCCTAAAGCCCGGCGGACGCTTTGTGCTCGACTTTATGAATGCAGACCAGGTAGCCCATACGCTGGTGCCACAGGAGGTGCTGCTGCGCGAGGGCATCCGGTTCGACCTCCGCCGGCGCCTCATCCGGGGGTATGTGCACAAGGACATTCGGTTTCGGGATGCCGGGCAGAGCTACCACTACCAGGAGCGGGTGCAGCTGCTAACGGAGCCGATGCTGCGAAACCTGCTGATCCGCACTGGCTTTACGGTACTGGCCCGCTGGGGTGATTATAGCCTGTCTCCCTTTCGTACGGCGGACTCGCCCCGGCTCATCTTTTTGTGCCAGGCATAGCCAAAGGCACCGGGCAAGCCTGTGGGCCAAGGGGCGGAGCCAGCTACCGGCACCGCAAAGGCGAAACCTAAATGGGCTATGCGTGGGGCCTACTTGTCGGCCTCGCCCATCACCGGGTCGATGGAGCCGATGAGCACCACGGTATCGGCCACCATATTGCCTTCCATCATCTTCTCCAGCACCTGCAGGTTGGCAGCCGAGGGGCTCTTCATCTTCATGCGCCAGGGCGCCCCGGTGCCATCGCTCAGCAGGTAGAAGCCTAGCTCGCCCTTGGGGGCTTCTACGGCGTGGTAGGCCTCGGCGCCCTTGGGGGCTACGGTGCCCACATCGGTCATCATGAAGTCGTGTATCATGCCCTCCATGCTGTAGTACACTTCATCCTTGCTGGCATAGGCCTGTTTGGCATTGTCTGCGCGGATGATGCCCTTGGGCAGCCGGGCCATACACTGCTCCAGTATGCGCACGCTCTGCTCTATCTCGTCCATACGTACCATGAAGCGGGCCATACAGTCGCCCTCGGTACGGATGGGTATGTCCCAGTCCACCTGGTCGTACACCAGGTAGGGCTCGGCATTGCGTATGTCGTGCGCCACCCCGCTTCCACGCAGGTTGGGGCCGGTAAAGCCATAGGCAACGGCCTCCTCGCGGGTAACCACGCCCACATCCTTTACCCGGTTCACCAGGATGGCATTCTTGTACAGCAGCTTCTGCCAGCCCTTGTACTCTTTGTAGAAGTTTTTGAGGAAGGCGCGGATCTCGGCGAGCATACTATCTTCCAGGTCGTACTGTATACCGCCAATGCGGCAGTGGCTTACGGTAAAGCGCACACCGGCCAGCTTGTCGAACAGGCTGTAGATGTTCTCGCGCTCGCGAAACGTCCACATGAATACAGATATGGCACCGGCATCCATCACCATGGTGCCCAGCCACAGCAGGTGGGCCGATATGCGGGCCAGCTCGCAGGCTATGGTGCGGATGTACTGTGCACGCAGGGGCACCTCTATGCCGGCCAGCTTCTCCACCGCCGTACACCAGGCCACGTTGCTGTTGTAGGGGCTCAGGTAGTCCATGCGGTCCGTATAGGGCATAAACTCCTGGTAGGTTTTATACTCGGCAAGTTTTTCTATCCCGCGGTGCAGGTAGCCCACGTCTACCACGCATTTGGCTATCTTCTCGCCATCTAGGGCCGTTACCAGGCGCAGTACGCCGTGCGTAGCCGGGTGCTGGGGGCCTATGTTTAGCACCATCTGGGTACCCAGCGGGTCCGTTTCGTCTATCTCTACGCTGGTGTGCTTGCTATCCAGCCTGCCATACAGTGCGCGGTGGTGCTTGGGGAAGAAGCTGAACTCGCCCCGCTCTGCGGTAGCTTGCCTTTTTTCTCCCTGTGCAGGAGAGGTGGGTACCAGAAAGTCTGCCATAGCGAAAATACCAAGTAGGATTATCGGGTACGAAGGTACACAAGGATTAGCCTAAAGTAAACAGGCGCGGTACAAAAGCGTGCCTAGGGGCAGGCCTTATCCCCGGCAGTGAGGGGGATCTTCTTCTTCTGAAAGCCCGAGATGCCCTCCGAAACATTGTATACCTGCTTGAAGCCTGCCTTCGTCATAATCTGGCTAGCTTCGGCGCTGCGGCCACCGGCATAGCAATACACGTAGTAGGGCTGAGACTTATCCAGCTGCCGGATTTTGGTGGCAAAGTCATCGGCATTTACATCTACCAGCTGGGCACAGGGCAGGTGGCCCTGCCGATACTCCCAGTCGGCCCGCACATCCAGGATCTGGCCTGGCTGCTGCTTACGCAGGCGGACCATTTCTTCGTAGCTGATGCGCTGCTGGGCCTGCACCGCTGCGGGAGCCATAAGGCCGGTCAGGACAACGAAAAGGAAAAAGCCGAAGTGTATCTGCTTCATGGTACTTGGGTATGGGGGGGCAATGAGGAAAAAATGTAAGGAAGAAAGACTACATTTTTTTTGACCTTTGAGTTCGATGCACACCCCCCAGACGATAGAAGCGCTGCTGCTGGCCCGCTATGCCGGGTTGGTAGCCAAAACAGCGTACTCCGAGCGTTCGCTATTTTATAACCCCGCTGGCCTACTGCCCAATGGCATGTACTTTGCCACACTGAAAACCGCAGATGGCCCCCATGACAAAGCCAGTGCGCTAGACCGGCCCGGGGTGTTCCGGCTCAGCTTTGGGCTGGACGACAGGGCCTATACGGCCCTCTTTGGCCCCAAGCCTGCACGGCCACCCAAGGGCGGCGTGGTGCAGCTGCCTGCGGGGACCGACTGGCAGGCGCTGGACGTGCTGACGCCCCACCCGGTATATGCCTGGATGCGCTACGTGTGCATCCTGAACCCTGGCGCAGAACGCTGGGGGCAGCTGGCCCCCCTGCTGGATGCCACCTACAGCCGGCTGGTACAGCAGTACCAAAAGAAGCACCGCTAGGCGCGGCATGATGTCCCGTGTACCGCCCCCCCTTAGGGCAGGGCTGCGGCCTGCTGCTGCGCTGCATGCACACTACCGCTGTAGGCCGAGCGGATAACCCGATAGCCCTGCCAGATGCAGAGCAGGCCCACCAGCTCGCCCACGTACAGCACCTCTACATAACCTGCGCGGGCGGCCCCCCCGCCTATGCCCGGCAGCAGGGCCCCCACGGCTATCCAGATGTTGCCCTGGTAGCGCCGGGTGCCATCGGGCTGGCGGCGATACCTGAAGGCCGAGTAAAAAGCTCCGCCAATCAGGAAGATAACCGCATAGGTATTAATGAAAGGCGAAAACCACCGTACCCACTGGTGTACGAGCACCGCGCCACTTAGCCGCTGGGGTTCCACTTGGCTGTAATCAATGGGCGAACGCAGGATAAAGAAACTGGCTACCAGCACAGTAAGCACCAGCAGGGCACTGGTAAGGTGGGCAAAACGCCGATTGAACAACAGGTATACCGTGCCCTGGGCCAGGGGTGCCCCGCCCAGTAGTGCCCCGCTGATGAACCAGGCGTAGAAGACCGGTTCCTGCCAGTCCAGCAGGGCCGTCAGGCTCTCGGTAAGGGTGCCCACCCCATACGCCACGATGCCAATAAACCACACCAGCAGGTAGGTAGCCTGGGGTTTGCGCCGCCAGTGCAGCCACAGCACACGGCCGAACAGGATGCTAACCAATGTAGTAGCAATGGGCAGAAAATGGGTGATGCGCTGCAGGATTTCGAGCATAAAAATCCGGATAAACCATGTGGAATACACGAAGCACTCGGTTCCGTGTATGGGGACAGGTCGGTCTAAACTGGCGGGGGCATTTTGCTCACCTCCCCCCTATCTGGTACAGAAGGTGCGCGGCACAGGCTCAGTTGGTTAATAATAGACTTGCTATGGCCTCTAGCCTGTTGCATCGTATCGCCCAAGCCAGAGCCCCCCCTACTGCACCACGATGCGCTGTGTAGCCAGCCCCGATGTGCCCGAGACCTCTAGCAGATAGGTGCCAGCGGGCAGGGCGGCGGTGCTCAGGCGGTGCGTACTGCCTACAAAGGTGGCAGCGGCCACCTCCTGCCCCTGCAGGTTCAGGATGCGCAGGGTGTAGGGGTCGGCCTTTTCCAGCTCTATGTTCAGCTCCGCGCGTACGGGGTTGGGGTACAGTTTCAGGCTGCCAAGGCTGGCGGATGGATCTCGGCGGGTAATAACAAACACGCGCAGCCGGGCTACACTGCTGGTAAGGGCACTGCCGCAGGTACCGCTCACCACCACACGGTAGTAGCCCGTGTCGGCCAGGCTGGCATTGTTGAATACCAGGGTATCTCGGGTAGCGCCGTCAATGTTCTGGAAGGTACCGGTCTCTGTGAGGCTCTTTTGCCACTGGTAGGTCAGGCTTTGGCCTCTTGCAGCAACCTTCAGCTTGGAACGGCGCCCTGTACCTACATCTGCGCTGGTGGGCTGGGTGGTAATGGCATTGCCCGGGCCTACGGTTACTGTCAGTGTATCGCTGTAGGCAACCCGGGGGGGACTAAAGGTATCGGTAACCCGGCGGCGATAGTAGGTAACGCCGGAGGCAGCCTGAGCACCCAGATCATAGGTAGCCTGGGTAGCACCGGTAATCTCGGTATAATCGCCCAGCAGCACGGTGCTACTCTGCCACTGGTAGCTAAGGGTGCCGGTACCCCCGCTGGCAGCGGCCTCGCTGGTAAAGGCGGCAGGGTTGCCACCGGGGCAGAGGGTTTGGCTGCCCCCTACGTTTCCGGGATTCAGCGGCTGAGCCTGGGCAATGCGGAAGATAAGCAGGCAGAAAGAGGCACTAAGTAGCAGAATTTTCATAAATCACGCGGTTGGAGTTCAATCGGGGTGGAAATCTAGGTTCAATTTCACTTTTTCGCAACAATTCATTGTTTTTTCACGCACCCCTACTCCATCCAGGGCGCAGCCCATACCTGCCTTGTTACTTCAATTTTGGGTTCTGCTGGTGCCGCTCTCTATCGCGGCGGGTTTTCTTTTCGATGTTCCGCACAAAGGCCTGGCTCAGGTCCACGCCCGTCTGGTTGGCCAGGCACACCAGCACCCACAGCACATCTGCCATTTCGTCGGCCAGGTCGTCTTTCTCTCCGGCTTTGAAGGATTGATCGCCAAATTTACGGGCCATAATGCGGGCCAGCTCGCCCACCTCCTCGGTCAGGATGGCCATATTGGTCAGCTCGCTAAAGTAGCGCTGCCCAATGCTGCGAACCCAGTGGTCCACGGCCTCCTGCACCTGGCGCAGGCTTAGGTCTTGATCGTTCATTGCGTAAGATCGTATTTTATGCTACACCCGGTAAGGCCCCGGGGGAGAAAATGGCGTGGCCAATGGGGTGTACTTACGGCAGCCAGATCCCTGCAAAAAATCTGGTTCCAATTCGCGTTTCGGATGCGGGGGTTCAGTCGCTTTTCTTGTGGCCTTTTGGTACCTTGCGGGCTATAGCGGGCCGCCCGTGCCCAAATCTTTCCAAGCCTTGAATCTGCCTAAAACCGGTAGTCTTTTTATAGTAGTGTGGCTACTGCTGGCAGCCACAGCCATCGGCCTGGTGCTGCGCCTGCCGAACCTGCACGAGGCTGCCGAGCTGAGCGACACCCGGCTACAGCAGTATCCAGGTACCGACTGGGTGATGTGGGCCGACGGCCCCCGGGGTCCCTATGCCCGGCAGGTGCTGCCCCCCATCCGGCAAAACAGCTGGATCCGGCAAGACTATATCCAGCCGGGAGACGAGCTGGAGTCGATCGACTATCAGCCCATACCCAGCGCCCACCTTGCCCACACCCTCTCGCGGGCAGCCGCACCGGGCACCGTGCGCCTGTACCAGCTGCTGCGGCCTGGGGCCGGCCAGCAGCCCGCCCGTAGGCTAGCCCTGTTTGTGCAGACTACCTACAAGCCGGTTTTTCTCTTTGCCGAAGATGCCGCAGCCTGGCAGCTCTACATCGTATACCTGGCCCTGCTGGGGGGCAGTAGCCTGGCCCTGCTCAGCCTGCTTATTCCTTTTTTTCGCACCCGGATTCAGGGCATACGTAGCCTGCTGCTCCTGCTCCTGCTGGCCCTGCTGTGGGTGCTGTGGCAGGGGGCACGGCATGTGGTGCTAACGCTGGATGACCACTTCCGGTACTTGGGGTTCGAGCAAATAGGCTTTCTGGGTGCGGCACTGCTCTGGCTCTGCCTCACGGTGCTGGTGTTCCACACCGCCCACCAGCGTAGCATCCGGTATAGCCTGCCCAGCATCCTGCTGGGCCTGGGGCTGTGGATGGCGCTGCTGGCACAGGTAATGCTGTACCGGGTGTTTACCCCCTATCAGCTGTGGGCCTATCAGGCCCTGCATCTCTTTTTTGTGGTGCATGTGGTGGTAGGCCTGGGCTTTCAGCGCCGGCAGGCCCGGCAGCGCCGCACACAGCAGGCCCTGCTGCTGCTCATGCTCGTGATGGGTGCGGCACTGTGCGTGCTGTGGGCCGATAGCTGGCAGCCCCACCTGCTGGGCCGATCGGCCCGCATCTGGCTATATGCGGGCCTCCAGTTTAGCCTGATCCTGCCCCTGGGCCTGGGGGCACGCAACCTGCTGGCCTATGGCAATGTAAGCCTGGTGCTGGGCCGCAGCCTGGCCCTGGCCCTGGGCCTCAGTGGCATCCTGCTGGTATACCTGCTGCTGGATGTGCTGCTAGAGAGCCTGCTGGGCAATGCCCTGAACCGGGGGCTGCTAGAGATTGGCATCATCTCGGCACTGGTGCTGGGCATACGCTACTTATACCTGCGCTACCAGGACTGGTTTAACCGGGTGCTGCCCCTGGGCCCGGCACGCCGCGAGCAGCAACTGCAGGCCTTCTTGCAGCGCATCCCGCGGTATACCAGTTCGAAAAAACTGGTGGACGATGTGGCCGTAGAGGCCGCCTATTTTGCCCAGGCCCAGTTTTGCGAGCTGCATACAGACGACCACAGCAGCAGCCCCCTAAGTGCCGAGGACAATGAGGTGCTCGCCCAGATTAACCCCCTGCTGGCACAGCAGACCCTGTGGAGCAGTGCCAAACAGCTGAACAACCTGAGCCTGGCACCCCACCTGGAGCAGTGGCTTACCAGCCGGAATGTAGCACTCGTCTTCCCGCTGCACCAGCAGCAGGAGCGGCTGGGGCTTATGCTGCTGGGGCCCCGAAAAACCGGGGTATACCACCTGGGCGAAACCGAATACCTGGCCCGGCTGGCCACCCAGGCACGCCTCAGCCTGGAAATCCTGTACCTGCTGGAGCGAGAAAAAGAGCTGGTACAGAAAAACCTGGAGGCAAACCTGGCTGCCCTGCGTAGCCAGATAAACCCACACTTCCTGTTCAACACCCTGAACACCATATCCGACCTGGTGCACAGCAGCCCCAATCTGGCCGAACAGGCCATCGAGAAACTGGCCTTTATCTTCCGCTACACGCTGCGCGTAAGTGGGGCCAACTTTGTACCCCTGGCCGAAGAGCTAAGCCTGGTGCGCAGCTATCTGGATATCGAGCAGATCCGCTTTGGAAGCCGCCTAAGCACACGCATAGAGGTGGAAGAAGCCGCCCAGCAGGTGGAGATACCTGCCTTTGTGCTACAAACCCTGGTAGAAAACTGCATTAAGCACGGCATAGCAAAGCAGGTGGAGCAGGGCCGAATAGAGATAACGGCACGGTACAGCGCAGGCCAGCTAGTATGCACCGTGTACGATAACGGGCCCGGCATCCAGGCCGAACGTATAGAGAAAGGCACCGGCCTGCGCAACATTATCGCCCGTATGCGTAACTTATACCCCCAAGGCCAGCAGCTCACCTTTGATAACACGGGGGCTGGCACCCTGGTTACGCTCAAAATTCCTGTTACCCATGCATAAAATCCACGTACTCGTTGCCGATGACGAAGCCCCAGCCCGCAATAAAATGGTGCGGCTGCTCCAGGAATTTGAACAGCTGGAGATTGTAAATATCTCTTCCAATGGCCTGGATGCCTTTAACTACATCTGCCAGCTAAAGCCGGAGGTTGCCTTCCTGGACATTGAGATGCCGGGCATGAATGGCCTGGAGATTATACAAAACTTGCCCGAAGATGTAAGCCCCCAGGTTGTGTTTGCCACGGCCTACCACGAGCATGCCATACAGGCCTTTGAGCTGAATGCAGTAGACTACCTGCTCAAGCCATTCAGCCAGGAGCGGCTGGTGCAGACCATCGAAAAGCTGGAAAAAGGACTGGGTGCGCGGAAAGAAAAAGTAGCTGCCGCTGCTGAGGAGATAGGCGAAAACCTGTCGGCCCAGGCACTGCACAAAATACCTGTACCCACCGCAGATCGGTACAAACTACTGGACTACAAGGAGGTAATCAGCATAGAAGTAGAAAACCGCAACACAAACATCTATACTGCAGAAAAACGCTACAGCATAAATATGACGCTGGAAGCCCTGGAGAAGAAGCTGCCACAGGAGCAGTTTATGCGCGTAAGCCGGGGTGCCATTGTTAATATTAGCAGCATACGCGAAATTGTACTCTGGTTCGGAAATCGGTTTAAGATTGTGCTGACAAATGACCGCGAGGTGCTAACCAGCCGAGACCGTGCCAGGAGTGTAAAGACCATCCTAAAATTCTAGTAAGGGAAAGAACAAAAATAGTTCTATACCAGCGTAAACACCAGTATATCATAGAGCGCGTGTGTCCAGGCAGTGATGCCAAATCCCCGCAGCAACAGCAGCAGGCTCATGATGACGCCAAAAGCGGCCCGATAAAAGAACGGATACCAGCCCCAGGCATCGCCTGCACCGCCGATAACAAACTGGAAGTGCGCCAGGCTGAACAAGATAGCCGTTATCAGCACCACCAGGAACTGGGTGCCTAGTCCATCCCGACGCATACCCGCAAACACAAGCCCCAGCAGGATAAGCTTCACCAGGATAAGCCGAAAAAAAAGCTCCTCGTAAAAACCGGCACCCAGGCTGAGGCTCAGTTTCTGCGCGTAGGTAATGCCCGAGCCTGTCAGCATAGGCAGCAGACCATTCGCACCAACCGCCAGGCTCATATTCAGGGGTAGATAGCGGACGAGCAAGGACAGGTTGAAGAAGACCACCAAAGCCCAGAGCAGGCTCTCGGCCCACATCCAGCCAAATACCCCCAGGCGAATTTTGTAGCCCTGACGATGGTCTTGCGCCAGCACAAACAGCCCGATCAGCAGCAGGCCCAGGCTAACATACAGCGTGCCCTGGGGAATGGCGGCAAAGGCCTGCTTGAAAAGGCTGTCGATGGCATTGGTAACCTGTAGTTCGCCCGACAGGAGCAGCTGGCTAAGCTCATAGAGCACCAGCAGCTTGCCTGCAAAGATGAAGTTGTACGAGTTGCGCCGCACCAGCTGGAAATAGCCAGGACGAAAGGGTTTCTCTTCTTGCCGCTCCATGGTGCAAAATAGCGTATGTCTCACGATATGCGACCCACCACCACCTATCCACCCACAATTTTCATCCGATCTCAGTCAAACTATTGTTGCCAAAAACACGTATCTTGGAGCCAATGCGTGGCATGAGATACAGCGTGGCACAGAGGTGGGCACGGAGCCTGGCACCCGTAGGTGCTGTGCTGGGTATGCTACTGTGGTACAGGCCTGTGCCAACCGTGGCGCCCAGCCCTGGCCGAAAACCTAATCCTCAAACGCATAGACCGGCAGAGCTATACCGCCAAACCGAGGCACCCGCCCTACTGATAGACCTGGCAAGCCCAGCCCCAGAACCAGCCTGTAGCTATGGGCTGGAGATGCAGCAGCTAAAGCAGGCCATGACCTATAGCGAACCAAGCTGCCGAAACCTGGCCGTGCAGCTAGCAGGAAAGAGCCCTGGAACGTACAACCTGGGGCAGGTGTGCGAGATATATGACCACTGCCTGGCACAGTGGAGGTATGTAAACGACCCCCGGAGCCTGGAGTACCTGAGTGCGGCACACCACAGCCTGCAGGCCAGCTATAGTGGAGATTGCGATGACTTTGCCATCCTGGTGGGCACCCTCATTGGGGCCATAGGCGGAGATGTGCGGATCCAGAAAGCGTACCAGGGCAACCAGGGACACAGCTACTGCGAGGTAAACCTGGGTGCTACAGATAAAAACCAGGTGCTAGCCTACCTGAAGAAAAGGTACCCCCATACGGAGAAAGAGGGGGGAAAATCCTTCTATTTCCGAGACGATGAAACCGGACTGTGGATGAACCTGGACTGGGATGCCGGTTATCCCGGAGGCAGCTATTTTGCTGCCGAACGCAGCATTGCCTTCCACACCCAGGACGGCTATTGTAGGGAGTATAACTAGACGGTCAGGCACACAATACTTTCCTGACCATGGGGTTTTAATCATTCCTTGCTAGGGATTCTCCATGATGCCAGTTTGTGGGTGGTGCGTGTTTCCACCGGCGGTGGCTCCATAGCCAGTAGGGCGGACTGGCGTAAATATCCTGCTCCAGGCGGCGGGTATGGCGCTCGGTTAGTTCGCCGGGCCGCGTGCGGGCAGGCTCTGCCTCCAGCAGTTCCGGTACAATCTCATAGTAGCCACGCCGGCGCTTGTATACCCCGACATACACTACGGGCAGGTTCAGCTTGCGTGCTATCTTCTCTGTCCCCCAAAAGATCGGTGTGGGCTGATGGAGAAAGGTGGTCCAGTAGGCCCCCTGTGGGGCGGGCGTTTGGTCGGCTATGAAGGTGGTGGCGCTCAGCTCCGCCGTGTTGCCCATCATGTAGCGTACCGACTCGTGCATGCTGAGCAGGTGGGTGCCAAAGCGGCTGCGCATACGGTATACCAGCCTATCAAAGTATTTGTTGCTCAGTGGCTTGTACAATGCATATATCCTGTGGGGAACAAATGTACCCGCGCTGGCACCCGTCCACTCCCAATTGCCCAGGTGGCCCATCACCGCCACGCAGCTGCGGCCCTGGGCTGCCAGCTGCTCAAACACCTCCATGTTCCGGAAAGAGCAGCGCCGCTGTAGCTGCTTCTGGCTAAAGGTCAGTAGCTTGAAGGTCTCCAGTAGCAGGTCGCACAGGTGGTGGTAGTAGGCCTTCATAATAGCCTGGCGCTCAGCCTCTGATTTATCCGGAAAGGCCCGGCTCAGGTTCTGCCACACCACCGCCCTGCGGTAGCCCAGCACACGGTACAGCAGCAGGTACAGGCCATCACTCACCCTATACAGAGCCCACATGGGCAGCAGGGCTATCAGGTATAGAAAAGGCAGGGCAAACAGGTAGGCAAGCATACTGGCTACGGTCGCACAAAAGTAGGGCATTAACACACAGAAACGAAGCGACACCAAAATCTGCTTATTTTTGCCAGATGGAGGCGTATCACCAGCTGCTAGCGCACATTCTGCAGGCCGGGATAGACAAAGACGACCGCACAGGCACGGGCACACGCTCCGTGTTCGGCTATCAGATGCGCTTTGATCTACAGGCAGGCTTTCCGCTGGTTACTACCAAGAAGATACACTGGAAAAGCGTGGTGCATGAGCTGCTGTGGTTTATCCGGGGCAGCAGCAACATTGCCTATCTGAAAGAAAATGGCGTAAGCATCTGGGACGAGTGGGCAGATGAGAACGGAGAACTGGGCCCCGTGTATGGTGTACAGTGGCGCAGCTGGCCAGGGCCAGCGGGTGCGATAGACCAGCTAGGACAGGTTATCGAACAGATCCGCACCAACCCGAACAGCCGCCGCCTGATGGTAAATGCCTGGAATGTAGCCCAGCTACCAGAAATGGCCCTGCCTCCCTGCCACGTGCTGTTCCAGTTTTATGTAGCAGGGGGCCGGCTTAGCTGCCAGCTGTACCAGCGCAGTGCAGATGTATTTCTGGGCGTACCCTTCAATATTGCCAGCTATGCCCTGCTAACCCACCTGGTGGCGCAGGTGTGTGGGCTGCAACCCGGCGAATTCATCCACACCTTTGGGGATGTGCACCTGTACCAAAACCACCAGGAGCAGGCCCGGCTACAGCTAGGCCGCACTCCCTACCCCCTGCCCCGGCTGGTGCTAAACCCCGGAATCCGGCAGATAGAGGACTTTCGGTACGAGGACATCCAGCTGCTGGACTATCAGCATCACCCGCACATCAAGGCTCCGGTAGCCGTATAGCACGTATGGCCAACCACCCGCCTGTTTCGATCATTGTAGCCGCTACCGAAAACCAGGTGATAGGCAAAGCGGGCGGTATGCCTTGGCATCTGCCCAATGACCTGCGGTTTTTCAAGGAAAAAACACACGGCCACGTGCTGCTGATGGGCCGCAAAACCTGGGACAGCATTGGGCGTGCCCTGCCGGGACGCACGACCGTAGTGCTGACCCAAAATCGCAGCTGGCAGGCCGATGGCACCACGGTGGTGCATAGCCTGAAAGAGGGCCTGGATGCCTATGCAGCCCTAGGCCTATTTATTGCGGGGGGGGCGCAGCTCTTCCGGCAGGCACTTGAGCTGGGTGTAGTAGACCAGGTGTACCTTACCCGCATCCACACCGAGCTGGCAGGCGACACCTTCTTCCCTGCCCTACCCGCCTACTTCCGGCTCACTTGGCAAGAGGCCCATCCGGCTGATGATCGCCACGCCTATGCCTATACCTTCCAGCTGTGGAAGCAGGGCTAGCAGGGAAACAGCGGCGAAACAAAGTGCCTATCCCCCAATCCCTTTCCGGCGCTCCCTGCATTGGGGCTTGACTATCAAAGTACAAGAAATCACCTTGTAAGTCAATGGATAACAGCAATTTAAGCAGATATAGGCAGAAAAAGATTCTGCAGGCATTCGCCCTGGAGCTAACAGCCACCCAGGCCTCGAGTCTTTTGCAGATT
>JAJTIE010000009.1 GCA_021300195.1 Bacteroidota bacterium
AGCCCATCTACAGCCTGCTCGGCAGCAGCCCCCTGCAGGTAGAGGCGACCACGAGCCGTGTCGGCACCCCGCCCCGCCCCGCAGACCGCGCCCTGCTGCTACACCCCAACCCGCAACAAGCCGGCCACCGCCTAAGTGCGCACAACCCCACCAGCGGCCCCGCTCGCTACACGCTGGACAGCGCCCAGGGCCAGCAGCTCAGCCAGCACCAGGTAGCGCCCGGTCAGTCACTCAGCCTCAGCCTGAGCAGCCCCGGCCTGTACAGCGTCCGTATCGAGACGGTAACCGGCACCTACTGGCAAAAGCTGAGCGTGTACTAGCCACCCGCCCGATAGACGTACAGATACACACAAGCCGGCCCACATCACATAGGCCACCCAATGGGTGGCCTATGTGTGTAGGGGGGGGAGGGGCGTATCTTTCGAACTTTATGGGCTTGGGTGGACGTATTGGATTCTGCCATGGTGCATAGGGACTTCTATTTGCGGATGATAGCGGAGCTAGGGCGCAACCTGCGCCTGGCGGTGGAGCGATACCGGGCGGGGCAGCTGCCAGACAGCCGGGCTGAGACCGATGAGCTGTTTACCAATTTCTACGACATGCGGGCCGAGGTAGCACGAGACCTGCCCGAGGAGGTGCTGCTGCGGCTGCTGGCAGCCGAGCCCGACCGCCGCGAGCAGTGGCAGTTCCTGGCCGACCTGCTGCTGCTAGACGGCGACCTGCTGGCTGCCCAGCACCAGCCCACCGAGGCCCTGAAAGCCTGGCGACAGAGCCTGCGCATCTACCGCTGGCTACAGGCCCAGGTAGACACGGTCTTTTCCTTCGACCGCCGCCAGCGCATACAGGAGCTGGCTCGCCGTATCGAAGACTGGGCATAGCTGGTGAGGCGGTAGTCCTAGAACCGCCAAGGCCCGGCGAATTGCCGTATATTTGCGGAACCATGATCAAGATCGCGATCCAGAAGAAAGGGCGCCTTAGCGAGGACAGCATTGAGCTGCTGGCACACTGTGGCATCCGCTTTAGCAAGGCAGACAATAAGCTGAAGGCAACAGCCTATAATTTTCCACTGGAGTTCCTCTTCCTGCGGGATGACGATATACCCGGCTATGTGGCAGATGGGGTGGCTGACCTGGGTATAGTGGGCGAGAACGTGCTGCTGGAGAGCCAGTGCCGGGTGGATGTGCAGGACAAGCTTGGCTTTGGCAAGTGCCGTCTTTCTATAGCCGTGCCCAATGCTTTTGAGTACCGAACCCTGCAAGACCTGGCGGGCCAGCGCATTGCCACCAGCTATCCCCACCTGCTCTCGCAATATCTGCGGGAAAAGGGGGTAGAGGCCCGTATCCACGAGATCAGCGGCTCGGTGGAGATTGCGCCAGGCATAGGCCTGGCCGATGCCATATGCGACCTGGTGAGCAGTGGCAGCACCCTGATAAGCAACGGCCTGAAAGAGGCCGAGGTAATCCTGAAAAGCGAGGCAGTGCTAATAAGCCACCGGGAGCTGGATGCAGAGAAACAGCGTATACTGGCTGATCTGCGCTTTCGTATCCAGAGTGTGATGCGGGGCCGCAACTACAAGTACATCCTGCTGAATGCGCCCAACGACCGGCTGGATGCCATTACCCGCCTGCTGCCAGGCATAAAGAGCCCAACAGTGATGCCCCTGAAGGACGAGGGCTGGAGTAGCCTGCACTCTGTGGTGCAGGAGCACGCCTTTTGGGAGGTGATCGGACAGCTGCGCCAGGCTGGGGCCGAGGGCATCCTGGTGGTGCCCATTGAGAAAATTATTGAATAAAAGGAACATGAAAATCATACAAAACCCCAGCCCGGATACCTGGGCTGCACTCACAGCCCGGCCGGTAATGGACTTTGCCGAGCTGGAGGGACGGGTGGCCCCCATACTGGAGGCTGTACGGCAGCGTGGAGATGCCGCCCTGCGCGAGCTTACCCAGCGTTTTGACGGGGCCCAGCTACAGGCCATCGCAGTGAGCGAGGAGGAAGTGCGCCAGGCTACTGCCCAGGTGGGCGACACCCTGAAGCAGGCTATTCGCATAGCCGCCCATAACATACGTAGCTTCCACGCCGCCCAAGCCCAGGCCCCCCAGGAGATAGAAACCACGGCCGGGGTGCGCTGCTGGCGCCGGAGTCTGCCGATCGAAAAGGTGGGCCTCTACATCCCCGGGGGCACGGCACCCCTGTTTAGCACCGTACTCATGCTAGCCATACCGGCCCAGCTGGCTGGCTGTACGGAGGTGGTGCTCTGCACCCCGCCCAACCGGGAAGGCAAGATACATCCCGCAATACTCTACGCCGCCAGGCAGGTGGGCGTTACCCAGATCTTCAAAGTAGGCGGGGCCCAGGCTATAGCGGCCATGGCCTTCGGCACCGAGTCTATCCCCCAGGTATACAAACTCTTTGGCCCGGGTAACCAGTACGTAACCGTGGCCAAGCAGCTGCTCAGCCGCCTGGGCATTGCCATAGACATGCCGGCAGGCCCCAGCGAAGTAGCCGTTATAGCCGATGCCGGGGCACCCCCCGCATTTGTGGCTGCCGACCTGCTAAGCCAGGCCGAGCATGGCGTGGATAGCCAGTCCATCCTGCTTACCACCCAGGCCGAGCTGGCAGAGGCCGTGGCCCAGGAGGTAGACCGCCAGCTGGCCCGCCTCCCCCGCCGAGAAATGGCCGCAAAAAGCCTGCAAAACAGCCGCTTGATCGTCCTGCCCGACTGGGAGCAAGTGGTGGCTTTTGCCAACCAGTATGCTGCCGAACACCTGATTGTTGCCACGGCAGATGCTCGCACCCTGGCAGCAGGCATTACCTGCGCCGGTTCCATCTTCCTGGGCTACTATACACCCGAGAGCGCCGGAGACTACGCCAGCGGTACCAACCACACCCTGCCCACCAACGGATATGCCCGGGCCTGGAGCGGGGTGAGCCTGGACTCATTTGTAAAGAAAGTAACCTACCAGGAAATCAGCCCCGAAGGGCTAGCTAACCTGGGCCCTGTGATAGAAACACTGGCCGAGGCAGAAGAGCTGATAGCCCATAAAAACGCCGTAAGCCTGCGTCTGGCCCAAGTTGCACAAGATGTTTAAGCCCGAAACCCTGCTGGCCCGTCGCCTGAAGGACCTGCAACCCTACCGCTCAGAGCGCGAGCGCTACAGCGGCTCCGCCCGGCCAGTGTATTTCGACAATGGCGAAAACCCCTATACCGAGCCGCTGTCTGGCCGCTACTACGATAATACCTATGCCACCCTGTATGAGCAGATAGCTGCCCTAAAGGGGGTAAACCCCAATCAGATTATTGTAGGGGTGGGAAGCGACGGGGTGATAGACATGAGCATGCGGGCCTTTACCGAGCCGAACGAGAGCAACCTCATCATCCACACGCCTACCTTCGGCATGTACAAGTACTACGCTGCCCTGAATGGGGTGGCCGTGCGTGCCATACCCATGACGGCAGACTACCAGCTAGACAGCCCGGCCATGCTGGATGCTGTAGATGCGCATACACGCCTGCTTTTTCTGTGTAGCCCCAATAACCCCACGGGCAATGCCCTGGATCCGCGCGATATTGAGCTACTGATCCGCAGCTTTGCGGGCATAGTGGTGCTAGACGAGGCCTACATCGACTTTGTGCCCGAACGCAGCTTTGTCCCCCGCCTGGCAGAGTTTCCCAACCTGCTGATTACCCACACCTTCAGCAAAGCCTGGGGCCTGGCAGGCCTGCGGGTCGGCATCGGCATTGGCAGCCCCGAGCTGATTGGCCTGATGCAGCGGGTGCGCCCGCCCTATAATGTGAGTAGCCTAAGCGTGGAGGCCCTGTTGGCAGCCATTGCCCAGCCCCAGCGTATGCAGGAGCAGGTGCGCCGCATGCTGGCCAACCGCATGCGCCTACAGGAATACCTGCAGGCTAGCCCCCTCTTCAGCCGGGTGTGGCCTACCGACACCCACTTTGTGATGGTGGAAAGCCCCGTGGCCGATGCCCTGTTTGCCAAGCTGTTTGAAGACGGCATCATCCTGCGCTACTTTGAGCGTAGCACAGAACTGCCCAGCCGCTTCCGCATATCTGTGGGCACCGAGGCCGAAAACGAGAAGCTACTGGCGCGGCTGCAGCAGTATGCACCCACCCTCATTGCTGCCCAACCTTAGGCCCACACGCACTATACCCTATTGCCTTATGCATAGCACCCTATACCTCCATACCCATTTGCTACAGGATGCGCAGGGCCGGCTACGCCCCGGGGTGCTGCGCTGGCTCACCATCATAGACTACCTGCGGCAGCCGCAGTGGGTGTGCTTCGGCCCTGCCCTGGCCGATGAGGTGGAGGCGCTACTGGCCGCCCAGGGCATGCGCCTGGCCGCTACCGAGGCGCTACCCGAACAGCTAGATATACCGGCCGTAATAGCCGTACCCACTGGCATGAACCTGCCAGCCGCAGCTACCCTGCTGCAGCTGGAAGCAGATATGCCCGCAGACTGGCAGCTGCTGCTAGACCGTACGCCACGCTATGGGCGCATAGCCGAGGTGCACCGCCAAACCAGCGAAACGGATATACGCGTGCGGGTAAACCTGGACGGTAGCAGCCAGCATAAGATAGACACCGGGCTGGGCTTCTTTGACCACATGCTGGAGCAGCTGGCACGCCACGGCGGCATAGACCTGGAGGTGCGTGTAACCGGAGACCTGCATATAGACGAGCACCATACCATAGAGGATACGGCCCTCGCGCTGGGCGAGGCCTTCAAGAAGGCCCTGGGCGATAAGCGGGGTCTCTATCGCTATGGCTTCCTGCTGCCCATGGACGAAGCCCTGGCCCAGGTGGCCATCGACTTTGGCGGTAGGCCCTGGCTGGTGTGGGACGCTGCATTCAAGCGCGAGAAAATAGGCGATATGCCTACCGAGATGTTCTTCCATTTCTTCAAGAGCTTCTCGGATGCTGCTGCCTGCAACCTGAACATGCAAGTAACGGGCGAAAATGAGCACCACAAGATAGAAGCCCTCTTCAAGGCCTGGGCCAAAGCCATCAAGATGGCGCTAACCCAAGACCCACACAGTACCGCCATACCCAGCACCAAGGGCACCCTCTAGGTGCGATTACGCGGGCTGGGTACGCACATACAAAAAAAAGCCTGGCACCGACAGCAGTATGCTACCCAGCGCCAGGTAAAAAATGCAAACCTTATTAAGGTTACCGATCTCTGCAAGAAACAGAGACTGCGCGGTTACTTCGTAACGATCGTTGTGGTAGGGGTGTAAATACCGAAGGTAACCGCCTGAAGGAGGCCATCGATGAAGGTGTGCTTGACTGTTACGTCATAATTAGCCTCACCTTTCGCCATTTCAATCGGGTCCGAGGTGGAAAGGGGTGCCAAGCCATAGATCAGATAGTGGGGTTCTTCTTCCTCACCTCCACTCCCTTCTGGGCACCCTCGCCCATCGAAAACGAGTAGGAATAGCAGGAGCTTAAAAGCACGGCGGCACTTGCTGCCAGAAGTAGGGTTTTAACTTTCATCATAATAAAACAGGTTAGAGTGGTTTGATGCGTGAATATAGCCAGCCTGCCGCACAAGAACAAGCGAGGTATGCAAAAAATCTGGACAACAACTAGAAAGACCTATACGGCCGTGGAAAAGCAGCCGAGACGCTACGTTTGGCTTAGTCTTCCCTGATTCCGATCAGGCTCCCGCCACCAGGGGGTTCAGGGCGCGCGCTATGCGGCCAAAGATCTCCTCTATGGCACCTATGCCATCTATGGCAATCAGCTTGTTCTGCACCCGGTAGTACTCGGCCACAGGCAGGGTTTCGCGCTCGTAGGTCTCCAGGCGCGCAGCTATCACCTCTTGGGTATCGTCTGTGCGGCCCTCTATCTCGGCACGCTTCAGCAGGCGCTTGCCCAGTTCCTCGCGGTCTACCCCCATGCTGATCATGCAGGTAATAGATGTGCCATGGGTCTCCAGCATCTTGTCCAGCGCCTCGGCCTGCTTCACCGTGCGCGGAAAGCCGTCGAAGATGAAGCCCCGCGCCTGGCTGTTTGCGCCAATATGCTTGGCCATCATGCCGATCACAATATCGTCGGGCACCAGCTTGCCCGCCTCTATCAGGCTCTTTGCCTCCAGTCCCAGTGTGGTTTGGGCCGCTATCTCGGCACGCAGCAGGTTCCCCGTACTCAGGTGAACCAGGCCAAATGCGTTCATAATCCGCTCGCTCTGGGTTCCTTTCCCAGCACCCGGAGGGCCAAAAAGCACGATATTTAGCATGATAAATTTCGGTTGGATGCATCAAAAATAAGCAATTCACCCTAATTTGCCATAAAATACCCTGCAAATGGACGCAATTGTACTGAAAGGCGCACAAGTAGTAAACGAGGGCAGCATACAAGCCCTGGATGTACGCATAGAGGGCCCGTATATAGAGGCCGTGGGCAAAAACCTGGACACTAGCGGGGCCGAGGTGTGGCCCGCACAGGGCCTGCACCTGGTGCCCGGGGTTATTGACGATCAGGTACACTTTCGCGAGCCCGGGCTTACCCATAAGGGCGACATCCATACCGAGAGCCGGGCCGCTGCTGCAGGGGGCGTTACCAGCTATATGGAGATGCCCAATGTGCAGCCCCCAACCCTGACGCAGGAGCTGCTGGAGGCCAAATATCGGCTGGGGGCACAGAAGAGCCTGGTCAACTACTCCTTCTACATAGGCGTAAGCAACGACAACCTCGACGAGGTGATGAAAACCCCCTTCGACCGTGTGGCAGGGGTCAAGATCTTTATGGGTAGCAGCACCGGCAATATGCTGGTGGATGACCATGCCGTGCTAGACCGCCTCTTCCGCCACGTGCCCGGCCTGATAGCCACGCACTGCGAAGATGAGCAGACCATCCGCAAAAACATGGAGGCCGCCCGCGCCCGCTACGGTGAGGAAGTACCCATGCACGAGCATCCAAACATCCGCTCGGCCGAGGCCTGCTATCTCAGCAGCAGCTTTGCCGTGCAGCTGGCCAGGCAGCACAATACCCGCCTGCATGTGCTACACATCAGCACCGCCCGCGAAACCGAATTGTTTGACAACACCCTGCCCCTGGAGCAGAAGCGCATAACTGCCGAAGCCTGCACCCACCACCTGTGGTTTGCCGATGCCGACTATGCCACCCTGGGCAGCCGCATAAAGTGGAACCCCGCCGTGAAAACCGCTGCCGATCGCGCGGGTATATGGGCGGCCCTGCTGGACGACCGCATAGACGTAATGGCTACCGACCACGCCCCGCACACCCTGGAGGAGAAAACCGCCCCCTACTTCAAGGCACCCAGTGGCGGCCCACTTGTCCAGCACTGCCTGCTGGCGGGGCTCCACTTTGTGCAGCAGGGCCGCATCAGCCTGCCGCGCCTCATCCACAAGATGTGCCACGCCCCCGCCCTATGCTACCGGCTGGAGAAACGCGGCTTTATCCGCCCAGGCTATTATGCAGACCTGGTGCTGCTGGACCTGAACCGGCCTGAGACCGTAACCCCCCAGAGCCTGCTGTACAAGTGCGGCTGGAGCCCCTTTGAGGGCCACACGTTCTCTGGCTCGGTGCACACCACCTTTGTAAACGGCACACCGGTGTATCACAACGGCCAGGTGCAAGAGAGCCAGGCGGCCCAGCGCCTTACCTTCCGTGCCTGAGCAGGATAAGCGCCCGCACAAACGCATCCCCCCCCTCATCTGTCGCGCCATGCGCTACCTTTGTCCAGGGCCAGGTAGAGCCCATGTTCATATGGCTTAAAACGACGGACAGTAGCCGAGCAGAAATGCCGCCCTGACAGTATGGCTGGGAATCCCTTCGGCCTGAACATGCCCGCAGCCTTGACACCGCCCCTCCCTAAGCGCTGTTTCCTACCATTCAGGCACCCATTTGTACCGTTCAGACATATTAAGCGGGGGTATGAACCTAGTTACGCCTATTTTTAGGGCAAACCTGCGAGAGTTCCGTTCATATCATACCATGAAAACGCCCCTGCTTCGCTGCACACTCCTGGCCCTGCTGCTGCTCGCTCTACAGCCCACACACGCCCAGCCGCCTATTGCTTGGGACAAAACCTTAGGTGGGGGAGAGAATGATGGCCCTGGAATCATACGACAGACTTCAGATGGCGGATATATTGTCGCAGGAGATTCAGAGTCTGGGATAGAAGGAACAAAGACAGACACTAAAAGAGGTTCAGGGGATTATTGGATTATTAAGCTAGATAAAAGCGGGCATGTACAGTGGGACAAAACTATCGGCGGCAATGGTAATGATCGCTTGAGTTCGCTAGAGCTAGCCTCTGATGGCGGGTATTTATTGGGTGGATCGTCTGGTTCGCAGGCTGGCTTTGAGAAATCCGAGAACTCAAGAGGCCCAGCTGGTCGAAATGACTATTGGGTAGTAAAATTGGATAGCGAGGGTACTTTGCTGTGGGACAAAACATTGGGTGGTAATTTTGATGATTTTCTTGAAACCTTTAAGGAAACTAAAGATGGAGGGTATATTTTAGGAGGACACTCAAGATCAGACAACTCTTTTGATAAGACAGAAGAGAATAGAGGCGCTTCATTTAGTAGTGCCGATTATTGGGTTATAAAGTTAGATAAAGAAAGAAATATCAGAGTGGCAGAAAACATATGGAGGATTGCCCAGATCGTGGCAGTCGGAGACTGGCGAAGAAAATCTAAAGGATATAATTCAAACAATAGATGGAGGGTATGTTTTGTGCGGAAGTTCTCAATCTAATGCTGGCTTTGAGAAATCACAAAACAATATTGGACTGCAAGATTTATGGATTATTAAGACTAATAGTATAGGAGAGATAGAATGGGATAAAACTATCGGAAGCAATGTTTCTGAGGGGCCTGCTTCGATTCGTTCGACAAAAGATGGTGGATATATAGTTGGCGGTGGTATAAGCCTAAATCCTGACGCTATTAATCCCCAAGGGCAAGGCGATTACTTGTTGATAAAACTGGACGGATTAGGAAATGTAGAATGGCAGAAAACATATGGAGGGGGAACTCAGAGTACTTTACATGGAGACAATCTACACGAAATTGATCTGACTCGAGATGGCGGATATATTTTAGCTGGCACATCATATAGTCCAATTGGAAATGAAAAAAGTGAAGACCGAATTTCCAATGCATTAGGGGATTATTGGGTTGTTAAGGTAGACGGGCTAGGAAATATTGAATGGGATGAAGTCTATGGGGGTACTGGTAGAGATTGGCTTTTCTCAGTTCAAGAAATTCCTGGAGGATACATATTAGGTGGAATGTCTCAATCTGACAAAGGATTTGATAAGTCTGAAGATCGCTTTGTAGGGATAAGTGGGGATAGGCGTTATGATATTTGGATTGTCAAGCTGTGTGAATTGGCACAAGATAAGCCCAGCCTCGGCCCCGACTTCGCCCTGGCCTGCTCCGGCCCGCCCGACACCCTGCGCACCGATGAGATAGCCGGCCTGGACTACCGTTGGTACCGCGTGTCTGGCCCCGGTAGCGAGACCCCGCAGGCAGGCGACGCCCACGAGCTGGAAGTGCTCAACCCCGGCACCTACATCGTAGAGGTGGAAAACAACTGCGGCCTCACCGCCCGCGACACGGTGGTGGTAAGTGAAAACGCCAGCCCAGCTATCAGCGGCTGGCTGCCCGAAACGGCCGACCTGTGCACAGGCCCCGTACAGCTGGGCCCGATTGCTTTCCCCGCCATCTATACCGTCGGCTGGCAAGACCTGGGCTGGGGCGGCAGCGTCCCCCGCACCGTTACAGCGCCCGGTACCTATGTGCTGCGCGTGACAACCCTGTCGGCCCCCGACTGCCCCGGCTACGATACCGTAGTAGTATCCGGCAGCAGCGCCCCCATCAAGCCCAGCCTCGGCCCCGACTTCACCTTTGCCTGCCCCGGCACCGCGCCCGACACCCTGCGCACTGCCCCAATACCTGGCCTGAACACCTACCGATGGTTTTGGGACGGCGATGCGATCTTCGGGGCTATCACAGTGGCCTACGCGGTTACCCAGCCCGGCACCTACGTGCTCGAAGTAGCAAACGACTGTGGTGCCAGTCGAGACACGGTGGTGGTAAGCCCCACTGCCGGCAGTACCGGCTCCGGCTTCACCCTCGGCCCCGACCGCCCCTGGTGCCGCTGGACAGACCAGAACGCAAACAGCCCGGCCTATCCCCCCGCTGCCACCAACCCCAGCCTGACCGGCCCCGCAGGCTCCGGCCTCAGCTACCGCTGGTGGCAGGATGGTGCCGAGCTGATCGGCCAGACCAACCGCAGCCTGACCCTCACCGCCCCCGGCACCTACGTGCTGGAAGTACGCAACAGCTGCGACCAGACCAGCCGCGACACCGTAACCCTCACCCAATACGACCAAATCGGCCCCTTCACCCTGGCCAGCAGCAGCGAGCCACGCCTCTGCCCCGGCGAGGTGCAAGCCTGGGCTGGCCCTGTGGGCAGCTTTGACTACCGCTGGGAATGGCGCAAGGATCCCGACTATGTGGTGGTGATCGCCACCACCCGCCAGATCGAGATCAGCCAGCCCGGCACCTATGTGCTGACCGCCACCGACAGCTGCGGAAACACCTACCGCGACTCGGTTACCATCACCCAGCAGGTAGATCCCGCCTCCCTGGCGCTCAGCCTGCCGCCCGTGTACGACCGCTGCCTGCAGCAGAACCGACCCCTGCGGGCGCCCGTGGCCCCTGGCCTCAGCTACGCCTGGACCAGCGAAGACGGCAGCCTGCTAAGCACCCAGCCCGGCTACACCCCCGAGGCGAATCTGGCGGGCACCCTTACCCTCACCCTCAGCGACCGCTGCGGACGAACGGCTACGGCTAGCCTACAGATAGCCGACGCGACACAACAGCTAGTAACCAGCTGGGGCAACGCCTTTACCCCCAATGGCGACGGCATAAATGACGTATACCCCCGTCCCGATCTGCTGGGCGCGGGCTACCGCCTGCAGGTATTCGACCGCTGGGGCCAGCAGGTGTACGCGGGCAGCCAGCCCTGGCGCGGTACGGATGGCAATGCCGATGCCCCCGAGGGCAGCTACGTAGTGCGCATCCGGGTGCCCGACTGCCAGGGTGGCACGCGCGAGCTACAGCGCACGGTTACGGTCATCCGCTAGGCCCTGTGCCGCTTGGGTATAGCAAGACGGGCCTCTGTTAACCCACCAAGGCCCGCTTCAGGCTGAAGGCGCTCATCAGGTGGTTTCGCAGCAGCTGTATGGGTATGCGTTCCTGGCGCATACTGTCGCGCTCGCGCACGGTTACGGCTTCGTCCTGCAGGCTGTCGTGGTCTATGGTTACACAGAAGGGTGTCCCTTTGGCATCCTGGCGGCGGTAGCGTCGGCCAATAGCATCTTTTTCGTCATACTCCAGCTGTAGCTGCCACTGCAGGTCGGCCATGATTTCGCGCGCCAGTTCGGGCAGGCCATCTTTCTTCAGCAGGGGCAAGATGGCCACCTGGATGGGGGCTACCAGTGGATGCAGGCGCAGCACCGTGCGTAGCTCGGTATCGCCCTTGGCCGTGGGCACCTCCTCCTCCCGGTAGGCCTGGCTTAGGTGGGCCAGGAAGAGGCGGTCTAGCCCCAGGCTGGTTTCCACCACATAGGGTGTATAGCTGCGGTTTTCTTCGGGGTCAAAATACTGCAGCTTTTTGCCACTCAGCTCCTGGTGGCGGCTTAGGTCAAAGTCGGTGCGGCTGTGTATGCCCTCCAGCTCCTTGAAGCCGAAGGGAAACTCGAACTCGATGTCTACTGCTGCGTCTGCATAGTGGGCCAGCTTTTCGTGCGTGTGCAGCCGCAGTCGCCCGGCCGGTATGCCCAGCTGCTGGTGCCAGCGCAGGCGTGCCTCGCGCCAGTAGGCAAAGTGCTCGGCCTGCGTACCCGGTTTCACAAAAAACTGCATCTCCAGCTGCTCAAACTCGCGCATGCGGAAGATAAACTGCCGCGCCACAATCTCATTCCGAAAGGCCTTACCCATCTGGGCGATGCCAAAGGGCAGCTTTTGCCGGCTGGTTTTCTGTACGTTCAGGAAGTTTACGAAGATGCCCTGTGCGGTTTCGGGCCGCAGGTACAGGTCCATGGCAGCATCGGCGGTGCTACCCAGCTGCGTCTTGAACATCAGGTTGAACTGGCGCACCTCGGTCCAGTTTTTGCTGCCGCTCAGTTCGCAGGCTATTTCCAGCTCCTCTATCAGGCCTTTCAGGCCCGCCAGGTCATTGGCTGCCAGCAGCTGGCTTAGCCGGGCTTCTGCCTCGGCGGCCTTTTGGCCGTCTCGGCCCTGGGCCAGGAAGTGGTTGTAGCTTTCGTCTCCGGCCGTCCATCCTTCTTTTTGGGCCTTTTTGTCCGCCTCCTTCCGGGCCTTTTCGCGCCGCTTGTGTATCCATTCCTCCACCAGCTGGTCGGCCCGGTAGCGCTTCTTGCTGTCTTTGTTGTCTATCAGGGGGTCGTTAAAGGCATCTACGTGGCCACTGGCCTTCCACACCTGGGGGTGCATCAGGATGGCGGCATCCAGGCCCACGATGTTTTCGTGCAGCTGCACCATGCTTTTCCACCACAGGTTTTTCAGGTTATTCTTCATGAGCACGCCCAGTGGCCCGTAGTCGTACACGGCGGGCAGGCCATTCTCATAAATCTCGCTACTCTGGAAAACAAAGCCATGCTCTTTGCAGTGGCTCAGCAGCTTCTGAAATACCTCGCTATACTCCATCTGGCAAAGATAGCAGACACAGGCTATGCGCCCTCGGTATCGTCTATCGTTTTGCCCACCATGGCCTGCCGGATGGCGGCCTCCATTACCCGCTGGGCAAAGGGTCGGGTATAGGTGTCTAGCGCATCCAGGGCGGTGTGTATGGCCTGCTTGTCGCCCTGGGCATCCAGCACAGCCTGCAGGGCCTGCATGCGCCGCTGCATTTCGGTAGCCTCTTCGGTGGCCAGGATTGTCTGGTTTTTGGTCAGGAACTTATCGGCATGGTACAGCACCTGCCGCGCCTCTTCGGCCGCCTCTACCTGCAGGCGGGTTTCCACATCGGCCTGCGCATGCTGGAAGCCTGCCAGCAGCATCTGCTCCACCGCTTCGTCTGTCAGGCCATACTGGGGCTTTACGGTTATCTCTGCCTCGGTGCCCGACCGCAGCTCCCGCGCACTCACCCGCAGGATGCCATCTGCATCCAGCAGGAAGCGGATTTCCACCTTGGGTAGGCCGGCAGGCATGGCGGGTATGCCACTCAGTTCAAACTCGGCCAACCTACGATTATCGGCCACCAGCTCGCGTTCGCCCTGGTACACGGTTATGCGCATACTGGCCTGGCCGTCTCGCTGGGTGGTATACTGCTTGGCCAGGGCTGTGGGGATCTTGCTGTTTCGGGGGATGATGGGGTCCATTAGCCCCCCTGCCGTCTCTACCCCCAGGCTTAGGGGGGTTACGTCTAGCAGCAGCAGGTCTGTGCGGTTGCCCGCCAGGATGTCGGCCTGCAGGGCTGCCCCCAGGGCCACCACCTCATCCGGGTTCAGCTCCGTGTGGGGGGGGCGGCCAAAAAACTGCTGCACCTGCTGCTGCACATAGGGCATGCGCGTGCTACCCCCTACCAGGATTACCTCATCTATCTGCCCGGCTTGCAGTTCCGCATCGGCCAGGGCTGCGCGGCAGCTGTCCAGCGTGCGGTTTATCAGGGGTTCGGCCAGCAGCTCCAGCTCGGCGCGAGACAGAGAGATGGGCACCGGCACGCCCCCGGCGGCAGAGAAGTTTCCGCTCCAGTGGGCACTACTGCTCAGGGCTTTCTTGGCTTCCTCGGCCAGCAGCCGCAGGGCCTGCACAAACTCGGGCTGCCCGGCCCGTGCGGCCAGGTCGATGCCCAGGCTACCGGCTATGTGGTTTACGATGGCCCGGTCCAGGTCGTCTCCGCCCAGGTAGGTATCTCCGTGGGTGCTCAGTACCTCAAATACCCCCCCCTCTATGCTCAGCAGGGTTATGTCGAAGGTGCCGCCCCCCAGGTCGTACACCGCCACGGTCTTCTGCGCCTGGGGGTCCAGGCCCAGGCCGTAGGCCAGGGCGGCGGCGGTGGGTTCGTTTACTATCCGCAGCACATCCAGGCCTGCCAGCTTGCCCGCATCGCGGGTGGCCTGCCGCTGCGCATCGTTGAAGTAAGCCGGTACTGTAATCACCGCCTGCTCTATCGGGGTCTTCAGCCGGTGCTCGGCACGCGCCTTTAGCTCCTTCAGGATCAGGCTACTCAGCTCGATGGGGCTGTAGTACCGGCCATCTATCTCCACCCGCACCAGGCTATCGGTCTCGTCGTTCAGGATGCGGTAGCCAAAGTAGGGCGTGTGTGCCTTCAGGTCCTGGTAGCTTTTGCCCATCAGGCGCTTTACACTATACAGGGTGCGCAGGGGGTCCTGTGTCAGGTAGGGCCGTGCCGCTTCGCCCACAGTGGGGCCACCCTGGCCCAGGTGGATGAGGGAGGGAACAATAACCCCCTTGCCGTGGTCGGCTATGCACTGGGCCTGCCCCGCTACCACGCGGGCTATCAGGCTGTTGGTGGTGCCCAGGTCTATGCCCACTATCACTTTTTCCTGCTTCAGGGTGCCGCCGGATATATCGATCGAAACTTTTGCCATGCGGTAAGTAGGGTTTAGGGGGGGGTATGCGATACAAAGCTACATACCCGGGCCCACATAGCACAACCGCCCCAGCCCTCATCTATCCCTTGAGGGATGTGTATATTGCTGCCTGCTATCTTACACCCCCCTGCACCGGATGATAAACGGCACCCTGTACCCCACCGAGTTTTTGAATAACGGCATTCGCAGGCACAGCGAATACCAGGCCCTGCACGACGCATCCATGCAGGCCCTGTGGGCCGAGCTGGAGGCTATTTTTGCCCGCTTCCCCACCCAGCAGGAGCCCATAGAGGCCACCACCGAGGCCGACCTGATAGAGCCCGTGCTGCACGCCCTGGGCTGGCACCACTACCTTACGCAGCAAACCACCAGCCAGCGCGGACGCAGCAACGTGCCCGACTACCTGCTGTTTGAGGACGACAAGGCTAAGGACAAGGCCAACAAAAGAAAGAACCAGCACGAGCGCTATATCGACGGCCAGGCCATACTGGAGGCCAAGGCCTGGCTGGTGCCCCTGGACAGGCGAAACCCCAAGCAGGACAGCCACTACATACCCAGCAACCAGATACTGCGCTACCTGGCCGATGCCGAAACCGAGAGCAAGGACAAAATACGCTGGGGCATACTGACCAACGGGCGGCTGTGGCGCCTGTACTACCAGCGCGCACAGAGCCGAAGCGAACAGTACCTGGAGCTAGACCTGGGCCGCCTGATGAACGTGCCCGGCCTGCAGGCCACGCTGGGCCAGCTGGAGCAGGCAGCCCCCCTGCACCTGCTCCGCATCTTTGTACTCCTCTTTGGCCGCCCGGCCTTTGTGCCCGGGGCCGGCGGCGAAACCTACCACGAGCGGGCACTGGCCGAGGGCAAGCGCTGGGAAGCACAGGTGGCCGAAGACCTGCGACGACTCGTCTTCGACCAGGGATTTCCGCAGCTGATGGATGCCCTGTGGGCCGCCGACCCCAAAAAGCCCGAACACCCCAGCGAAGCCTACCTGGCCGAGCTGCGCCAGAATGCCCTCCTCCTACTCTACCGCCTCCTCTTCATCCTGTATGCCGAGGACCGAGACCTGCTGCCCGTAAGACACGAAGGCTACCTGCACTACAGCCTGCGTGGCATACGCGAAGAAGTAGCCAAGCGGATAGACCAGAATGAGGTGCTGAGCAAAATAGGAGACACTTTTTATGGCAAAATGAAGGCCCTCTTTATGGCCATAGACCGGGGAGACGAGGCCCTGGCCGTGCCGCCCTACAACGGCGGCCTCTTTGCCGAGGGCGAGGCTGCCCTGCTGGGCCGCGCCCGCATGCCCGACCGCGACTTTGCCCGCGTGCTGGACCTGCTGAGCCGCCACAAGGCCGAGGGCGAACGCCCCAAGTGGATAAACTACCGCGACCTGAGCGTGCAGCAGCTAGGCTCCATCTACGAGGGGCTGCTGGAGTTCTGGCCACAGCTGCAGCCCGATGGACGAATGGGCCTGCAGCCCAACATCTATGCCCGCAAAACCAGCGGCAGCTACTACACGCCCGACGAGCTGGTGCAGCTAAGCCTGCAAAAAACCGTGGGCATACTGGTAGACGAACGCCGCCAGGCCTTTGCCAGCCTGTGGGCCCAGCTGCAGCCCAAAAAAGGCAAGGACTGGACCCCCGCCGCCAAGCACCTGAAGGCGGCCGAAAAAGACCCCGCCGAAGCCATTCTCCGCCTGAAGATATGCGACCCCGCCATGGGCAGTGGCCACTTCCTGGTAAGCCTGGTAGACTACCTGGCAGACCAGGTGCTGCTGGCCATGGACGAGGCCGAGGCCCTGGCCGAAGGATACCAGTCGCCCCTGCGGGCGCGTGCCGACACCATACGCCAGCACATCCTGCAGCAGGCACAGCAGCAGCACTGGTACATAGACGAGGCCCAGCTGGAGCTGCGCCAGATGGTGCGCCGCATGGTGCTGAAACGCTGCATATACGGCCTGGACAAAAACCCCATGGCCGTAGAGCTGGCCAAGGTATCGCTCTGGCTACACACCTTCACCATGGGTGCCCCCCTCAGCTTTCTGGATCACCACCTGCGCCACGGCGATAGCCTCTTTGGCGAGTTTGTGGGGGCTGCCCAGCGCGAGCTGCAGCAGGGCGGCCTCCTCTTCCTGAACCAGGCCCTGCAGGCAGCAAAGCCCAGCGCACAGGCCATGGCACAGATAGAGCAGCTAACCGATGCCGACCTGGACGAGGTGCACCAGAGTGCCCGGCACTACCAGCGCGTGCGCCAGCTAACCCACGAGCTGGACAGCTTCCTGCAGCTGTACCACGCCTGGAAGTGGCTGATAGCCGAAGACAAAAAAACCGCCAAGGCACGAACCACCCTGTGGAACCAGTACCTGCAAGAAGACTTCGGGCCCCTGATGCCCCTGGCCACCGGCCAGGCCGAACCCCAGGCCGCCAACCAGCGGGTAACCGCCACCGAGGTGCAGGCCTTTGCCAGCCTGCTGCTGCAGGCACGCCACCTGGCCACTACCGAGGCCTTTACCAACTGGCAGGTGGCATTCCCCCTGGTGTGGGATAGCTGGGCCAGCGCCCAGCCACAGGGCGGCTACGATGCCGTGGTGGGAAACCCCCCATGGGACCGCATAAAGCTGCAACAGATCGAGTGGTTTGCCGCACGCAGGCCCGAGATAGCCCGCCAGGCACGGGCCGCAGACCGTAAGCGCATGATTGCCCAGCTGGAAAAAAACAAAGACCCCCTGTGGCAGGCCTATAGCGAGGCCGACCGGCGCACCGCCACCATGGGCATATTGGCCCGCGAAAACCCCGAATACCCCCTGCTGGCCAGTGGCGACATCAACCTCTATTATCTATTTGTAGAGCGGGCGCACTACCTCATCAAGCCCGGGGGCGTGGTGGGCCTGATAGTGCCCAGCGGCATTGCCGCCGACAAAACCGCCGCCCCCTTCTTCCAGTCTATCACCACCACCGGACGCCTGGCCTATCTCTTCGACTTCGAAAACAAAAAGCACTTCTTCCCCGAGGTACACGCCAGCTTCAAGTTCTGCCTCTATGTGGCCGGGGGCCCGGAGCGCACGTTTGCCCAGGCCAGCCTGGCCTTCTTTCTGCACCGCGCGGCCCAGATAGACGAAGCCGCCTTTAGCCTCACCGCCGAAGACTTCCGGCAGGTAAACCCCAATACCGGCACCGCCCCCATCTTTCGCAGCCGCCAGGATGCCGAGCTTACCCGCCGCATCTACCAGCGCCTGCCCGTGCTGCACCACCACCAGAAGGGCAAGGTATGGCCGGTGAAGTATGCCACTATGTTCCACATGACCAACGACTCGCAGCTATTCCGCACCGAGGCCGAGCTGGAGGCCGAGGGCTACTACCCCGTAGACCTGGGCCACTGGAAGCGGGGCACCGACCTGTACCTGCCCCTGTACGAGGGCAAGAGCATCCACCACTACAACCACCGCAATGCCGCAATAAAGGTAAACCCCGAAAACCTGCACAACCAGGCCCTGGCCGTGCACAGCACCGCCGCCCAGCTGGCCCAGCCCCACTACCACCCCCGGCCCCAGTACTACATACCCGCCAGTGCCCACCCGCTGCTGGCCCAGCACCGCTACTTCCTGGGCTTTCGGGATATAGCGCGGGCGACGGATGAACGCACTGTACTTGCTACCCTCATCCCCCGGGCAGGGGTGGGGAATACTTTGCCGATTCTGCTGCCAGAGGATGAGCTTGACCCAGTGTATTTGCTTTGTTTCAGTGCGAATTTTAGCTCGTTTGTATTCGACTTTGTAGCTAGGCAGAAGATGCAAAGCACGCACCTGAGCTACTATGTGCTGGAGCAGCTGCCGGTTATCCCGCCGGAAACCTACGAGCAGCCGCTGGGGTCTACCACCGTGGGTGCCTGGGTGCAGCAGCAGGTGCTACGCCTGTGCTACACGGCCTGGGACCTGCAGCCCCTGGCCCAGGACCTGGGCTACACCGGCCCCCCCTACGCCTGGGACCAGGAAGACCGCACCCACCGCATGGCCCGCCTGGATGCCCTGTACTTCCTGCTGTATGGCCTGGCCGAAGACGAGGTGCGGTACGTGCTGGGCACCTTCCCCATCGTGCGCCGAAAGGACCAGGAGCAGCACGGCCACTACCGCACCGAGCGGCTCATCCTGGCCTATATGCGCGCCCTCCGCGCGGGCGATACCGAGGTGGTGGTGCGGGGGTAGTGCCCATTTGTGCGTAATTTGGCCCCATGCCATACCGAATTTTTGTGCGTGCCACGCTGCTGCTGCGCCTGCTGCGGC